>JBOGDG010000184.1:0-6598 GCA_050701655.1 Micromonosporaceae bacterium | reverse complement strand
CGGGCTGGCTGCGAGCGCCGCGGCGAGATCGGGTGGGACGGTGGCGTTGCGCTGCGACTCGTACGCGGCGGCCCACCGGCCGTCGGCCTTCGCGGCGTCGACCTCGGCCATGCCGGACGGTCGCATCCGCCCGCCCGCGAGCAGCTCCTCGACCTTGGCCACGTTGACCTGCGACCACCGGCTGCGCGGCCGGCGGGGCACGTACTTCTGCAGGTAGTAGACCTCGTCGTACGACTTGCGCTGACCGGAGATCCAGCCGTAGCACAGCCCCACGTCGACCGCCTCGTCGGAGGTCAACGACGGGACCCCCGACCCCTTCTTCGCCATCTTCAGCCAGACCCCGACCCGCAGGTCGACATGCGCGTCCAGCCAGGTCTCGAACTCCGCGGCATCGCGGAACACGATCACGGGTGCCTCAGTGGTCTGCTCCGACACCCGTGACCCCCTACCGCTCGACCTGCTGCGCGAAGGTAACAACCACCCCCGACAGAACCGAATCGAACCTTTCGGTGGGTGGCCGCATCTGGAAAGGGGAGCAGTCTGAACGCACAGGGTCGTACGAGGAGCATCCGATGCCCGGTCCATGGTCCGACGCCGAACTGGTGCGTGGTGCGCAGTCCGGTGATGCCGGTTGTCTCGGGTCGTTGTTGCAGCGGCATCTGGCGGGCATGCACGCGGTGGCGCTGAGCATCCTGGGTGCCGGGCCTGACGCGGAGGACGCCGTACAGGACACCATGCTGGTGGCGTTACGGCGGATCACGGAGGTACGCGATCCCGGGGCGGTGGGCGCGTGGCTGCGGACGATCGTGCGTAACTCATGCCGGATGCGGCTCCGGAGACGTCGTCCCGCGCCGCTGACCGACGCGGTGCTGACCGTCGCGGTCTCCGGCGAACCGACGCCTGAGGCGTTGCTTGAGCGCCAGGCGCTGCGGGACTGGGTGTGGCACGCGCTGGAAGAGCTGTCCGAGCCGCTGCGGCTGGTGACGATGCTGCGGTACTTCAGCGAGGTGTCGTCGTACCAGGAGATCGCCGCGGTGTGCGGCGTGCCGGTAGGCACGGTCCGGAGTCGGCTCTGCGAAGCCAGGCGGAGGTTGACCGGTGCGCTGCTGGCGACCGAGAATGCGGCGCATCGGGACACCGTCTCGCTCGCCAGGAGCCGTCGCGCCGAGGCGGAACACCTGCTGGCCGAGGCGGAGCGGGGAGCGTTCGCCGCCGCGGCGCGCGAACACTGGTCGCCTGAGGCCGAGGTCATCGGGCCGCAGCCGGACTGGGGTCGCGATCTGGACTTCCTGATCCGGGCCATGCGGGCAGACCAGGAGACAGGGGTACGCCAGCGGATCGTGAACGTGGTCGCCAGCAGTGACCTCACCATTCTGGAGGCGCAGCTGCTCAGCCCGGCTGATGACCCGCAGCACTGCCCGCCGGGTGTGGTCTGGCTGCAGTCTGTGCGCGGTGGCCGGGTGTGGCGGTCGCGTCTGTTCCATGGTCGTACCGCTGCGGCCGCCGGCTGACTCGATCGAACCTTCCGGGGCGTACCCGCATCTGGGTGGTGTGAACCGTCCACCTGCCGCGCCACCTGGAGCTCCGATGAACCCCACCACCGCCACGCGTACGCTCGCGCCCGGCACGCACACCATCGATATCGACGGGATACGGCAGCGGTATCACGTCGCCGGCACCGGGCCGGTGTGCATAGCGCACTCCGGTGGGCCGGGCATCGGCTGGGAGTACCTGCGCATGCCTGCCGTCGAACAACACCTCACGATGGTGTACGTCGAGCCGATCGGCACCGGAGAGTCGGGCCGATTGCCGGATCCCCGCGATTACACCCTGGACCGGTACGCGCGCCTGCTGCATGGGCTTGTGGAACATCTCGGCCAGCAGCGGACAATCGTGCTCGGGCATTCGCATGGTGGCTTCGTGGCCCAGCACTACGCGCTGGCGCACCCTGAGCGGCTCGCTGGCCTGATCCTGTACGACACATCGCCGGCGACCGGGCCCGACTTCTGGCCCGCTGCGCTGCGCAACCTGGAGCTTTTCGCCCAGCGGCATCCGGCACGGCCCGAGGCGCAGGACATTGTGATGGCCTTCCGGGAGATATCTGAGCTGGATGACGACGCGGGGTTCACCGCGTTGCTGCGGAGGGTCTTCCCGGCCTACTTCGGCGACTACTGGGGGCGGGAGTCCGAGCTGGAGAAGCTGCGCGCCGGCCTGCGGTGCTGGATCGACCCGATGCACGGTGAAGGGCCGCCCTTCGACGTACGGGACGCTCTCGGCAGCATCGGGATCCCCACGCTCATCGTCGTCGGTCGGCACGACTTCATCTGCGGCCCCAGCTGGGCACAGCTGCTGCATCGGGGGATCCCCGGCTCCCGCCTGATCACCCTGCGGGACAGCGGCCACATGGGCCACCTGGAGCAGCCCGAAGGCTTCGCCCGCGCGGTTGCCGATTTCACCCGCGCACTGGCCACGTGAATGGCGTTAGTAGGCGCGGGTCAGCTCCAGTACGCCGGCCAGCTGGCGCGGGGTCGGCAGGATCTGCAGCGCCTCGTCGATCTCGCGTACGGCCCACTCGCGGTGCCGCTGCTCGGCTTCCGGGTCGGTCGCGATGCGCGTCTGGCGCAGCAGGAAGTTCAGCCGGCTCGCGAGCAGCATCGAGAAGTCCGCCGGCTCGGTGATGCGCGCCGGGCCGCCTTCGCGTACGTACGCGTCGTACATGCCGCGCATGCCGTCGAGGTCGGGGATCGGGCCGTCGCAGAACCAGTCGAACAGCGCCCGGGCCAGCTCCCGTGCCGGTACGGCGGGCCCGAGGTTGTCCCAGTCGACGACCACCAGCGCGCCGGCGGGGTCGGCGAGGACGTTCTCCGGATGCAGGTCGCGATGGCAGACGATCAGCTCGGCGGGATCGGCCGGCGTGACCGCCGCGCACAGCTCGGGCAGCGTGGTCAGCCGTTCGGCGAGTCGGGCGGCCCACGGCGCGCCCGACGCGGACGGCTCCGCCCAGCGGTGTACGGCGGGGACGCGGTCGTACCAGGGATCGGGTGGTTCGCCGTCCGGCTCGACCGTCGTCGCGGGAGCGCACCGGTGCAGCCGTGCGAACAGTGCCCCGAGCTCGCCCGGGATGGCTGGCGAGGTCAGCTCGAGCGGGCGCAGGTCGATCCAGTCGTAGAGCCGCAGCCACTTCCCGCCCGGCGCCGCGCTCAGGTAGCGCCCTTCGCGATCCGGGTGGCTGGCCGGCAGGCGTACCCCCGCGTCGGCTGCACGCCGCGTGAATGCCAGCTCCGCCTCGACCAACGCCTCCGAAGGCGGGTCGGCGAAGATCTCTTTGAGCGCATAGCGCGCCGGGCCGGCGTCCACCCGCCAGATCTGCCCCAGCGCCCCTCGCGGGCCCGCGGACACCGCGACGTCCTCACCCCACCCGAACGCCTCCCGCGCGTACCCGACCAGCTCCTCGACCACGGTCAGGTCCCTGTCTGCGGCGGTGGCGTACGGGGTGACCAACGCCGCGGCGGCGATACCGGCGGGGATGATCGACAGGCCGAGCAGCGCGGGAGTGTAAGAGCCGGTCAGCTGCTGCACTGTGGCGAGCGCGATCGGTCCGAACGCGGTCGCCGCGACGCTGACCGCGTGTACGAAGCCGCGGATCGCGCCCAGGTGGGCCAGCCCGAAGTACGCCGGGAAGGTGGCCGCTTCCAACGCCCGGATGCCGTTGCTGGACGCGCCGATCAGCAGCCCGAACACGATGGCGCTGGCGCCGGGAGCCAGCAGCGGGGTCCACCACATTCCGGCGGCGAGCAGCGCCATGCTGCCGGCCATCAGCCATCGCGTGGAGAACCGGTCGACCAGGGCGCCGGCGCCGAAGGAGGCGGCGATGCCGGCGAGGGTCTGCGGCAGGAAGTTCGCCGCGGCTTCGGTGCTGTTGAGCCCGTGTTCGCCCAGCAGCGAGATCTGGTGGAAGTTGACGGCGGTGACCAGCATGCCGGCCGCGGCGACGCCGCTGGTGGCGATCCAGAACAGCGGCGACCGCATGGCCTCGCGAAGGGTCGCGCCGGTCGCGCCGGGCTGGTCGTGCTCCCGGATCTCGGCCCCCTTGCGGCGGCCTCCGGGCAGCGCCAGCAGTACGACCGGGATCAGCACCGCCCAGACGGTGAGCCCCTCGAGCAGCCAGACGGTACGCCACCCGGCCGCCGCCACCAGCCGCTCCAGGGCCAGGGGAGCGAGCGAGATGCCGGTGCCGCCGACCGAGGTGACGATGCCGAGTGCGAGGCCGCGCCGCTGGGTGATGTAGAGACCGACGGCGGTGGTGGCGGCGAGGCTCAGCGCGCCCTGCCCGGCCATCCGGATCCCCACGAAGCCGGCGGTCAGCCCGTACAACCCGGTGACCGTGGAGAGCCCGACCAGCACGCCGCCGAACACGAGGACGATCACCAGCGCGACCCGGCGCAGGCCGTACCAGTCCAGGGCGCGCCCCACCAGCGGCAACGCGAGCGCGCCGGTCAACGTACCCACCAGATAGGCCGTGCTGACCAGCGACCGCGTCACACCGAGCTCCGCGATCATCGGGTCGATCAGGGTCGACACACCGGCGGTCTGGCCGGGGGCGGTCAACGCCAGCATCGCGGTCGCGGCGCCCATCACCCAGCCGCTGCCGGGACGCCAGCCGGCGCCCGGGGTCGCGGTCGATTCGCTGCGCGCTGTGGGGGCGGTCAGCGCTGCTCCTTCTGGCTGGCGTGGACTCAAGCGCCGCAAGGACCGAGTCGGTGGCAGCGCGATGCGGGCGGGGTGCGCAGCATCCGATTTCACGGTACGCGTGAAGCCACCCGCGCCGGGCCGAGCCGCGTGACCGACTCGGTGACCCCACTCACGCCTGACGAGCGGATGCCCCCCGTCACCGCAGGTCGGCGAGCGGACCGGGGTACGGCGCGGGATGCAGGCAGCTGTAGAGGCCGTCGACCAGGGAGCAGGTGGCCGGTCGCGCCACCGGCAGGTAGCCGCCCGGCACGCCGTGGTTCCCGATCAGCCGCTGGTACGTCGGCACCGCGTCCGTCGCCACCCGGGTCAGGGTCGGGTCGCCCCTCGCGTCCACCGTGTACAGCCCGAACCGGGCCTGGTAGCTGCCCCACTCGTAGTTGTCGGTGATGCTCCAGTAGTTGTAGCCGATCACGTTCATGCCGTCGGCCTTCGCGCGCTGCAGCCAGTAGATGTGGTCCCGCAGGTGGTCGGAGCGGGTATAGCCGTCTGGGCGTGGCTCCGCGTTGTCGGTCGGCATGCCGTTCTCCACCACGTACAGCGGCAGGTCCGGGAACTTGCGCGCGTAGTAGCGCAGCGCGTAGTAGATGCCGTCCGGCTGCGGCGTGATCTTCCAGAACTCGCCGGTGATGCCGTGCACCGCGGTCGGGTTGTCGAGGCTCGCGCCGTAGTAGTAGTCGAGGCCGACGAAGTCGAGCTTGTCCTTGACGCGGTCCACGAAATTCAGGTCCATCGCGCCCTGGGCACCCGGGATGTACGCCGCGTTGCTCGACACCGGCGCACCCGGGTCGAGTTCGTGGATCATGTCGTACGCCCGGCGGTGCGCGGTGACCAGCCGGGAGTACATCCCCGGCCCCTGCCAGGGCTGGAGCCCGCCGTTGCTGACCTCGAACTGCACGTACACGGTGGGCTCGTTGAACGTGATCCAGATTGCGCCCTGGTCCGCGTACCGCTGCACCACGCGGCGGGCGTTGGCCAGCCAGTCGGTGACCGTCCGGTCGCTGCCCCAACCGCCCTGGTCGACCACCCAGCCGGGGTGTACGAAGTGGTCCAGCGTGATCATCGGCCGCATGCCGGCACGCCGGATGCGCGCCACCACGTCGTCGTAGTACGCGAGCTCGGCCTCGTCGAGCTCGCCGGGCCGCGGCTCGATCCGCGCCCACTCGACGCCGAACCGGAACACCTTCACACCCAGCGCCCGCGCGTGGGCGATGTCCTCGGCGTACCGGTGCCGGAAGTCGACGGCATCGCCGTACGGGTCCTTGATCGACGACGTCCCGGCCCGCTCGTACCGGCGCCAGTTGCTGTCCGGTGCGTACCCCTCCGACTGGTACCCGGAGGTCGCGACGCCCCACAGAAACGGCGTCGAGGCCGGTGCCGCCTCGGCCGGGGCGGAGAACGGCTGGACCAGCCCGAACGCGGCGACCAGGACCACCACCGCGGCGGCGATCCGCGGATACCGGGCCAGTCTCCCTTGGACGGTCACGGATCAGAGGCTATCGACGCGGGTAAGCACCACACCAGCCTTGCGGGTCTACGACCCCGTGCGGCTGGCGAGCGTCGGGTCGAAGTGGGGCAGTAGGCGGTTGTCGAGGAACCGGGTGATGCCGCGTACGCGATCGCCGGTGAGCGTGAGCACGATCAGCCCGGCGGGTTGTTCGACGGCGCCGGCGAAGTGACAGCTGAACGCCGGCTGCCCGTTGGCGCGGGTCGGACGCAGGAGTACCCGCCGGCCCGCGCGCCATGCGGCGCTCGCCCACAGGAACGAGGCGATCGCCGGGACACCGTGGTACTCGTGCGGGGCGGGCGGCATCGCCAGCCACGCGTCGTCGGTCAGCAGGGTGATCAG
>JBOGDG010000183.1:0-6604 GCA_050701655.1 Micromonosporaceae bacterium | reverse complement strand
ATGCAGGGCGGTACGCCCGGCGCGTACCTCAACAGTTTCCAGGCGTTAGGCCAGCTCGCCGACCTGATATCCGGCGAGATCAAGGCGCTGTTCTTCGGCGCCATCGCGGCGCTGGTCGGCTGCTACCTGGGCATGAACGCCAAGGGTGGCCCGAAGGGCGTGGGCGACGCGGTTAACCAGACCGTGGTGATCGCGTTCATGCTGCTGTTCGCTGTCAACTTCATCATCGTGGCGATCTACTTCCAGGTCGTCCCGCAGAAGGGCAGCTGACGATGGCAGACCTTTCCGCGGCGTACAAGCGACCCCTGGCGTTCCTCGACGACCTGGGCGAACAGCTCTGGTTCTACCTGCGCTCACTGGCCTGGACCCCGCGTACGCTGCGGCGCTACAAGCGTGAGGTGTTCCGGCTGCTCGCCGAGGTGAGCTTCGGCTCCGGCGCGCTGGCGGTGATCGGCGGCACCGTCGGTGTCATCGTGTTCATCACCTTCTTCACCGGCACCGAGGTCGGGCTGCAGGGCTACCAGGCGTTGCAGCAGATCGGCTCGAGCGCGTTCACCGGCTTCGTCTCGGCGTACTTCAACACCCGGGAGATCTCGCCGCTGGTCGCCGGGCTGGCGCTGTCCGCGACGGTCGGCTGCGGCTTCACCGCACAGCTCGGCGCGATGCGGATCAACGAGGAGGTCGACGCCCTCGAGGTGATGGGGCTGCCCTCGTTGCCGTTCCTGGTCACCACCCGGATGATCGCCGGCTTCGTCGCGGTCATCCCGCTGTACGTGGTCGCGCTGCTCTGCAGCTACATGGCGACCCGGCTGATCGCGACCGGCTACTACGGCCAGTCGTCCGGCACGTACGACTACTACTTCCATCTCTTCCTACCGCCGGAAGACGTACTGTGGTCGTTCTTCAAAGTGCTGGTGTTCAGCGTCCTGGTGATCCTGATCCACTGCTACTACGGCTACACCGCCTCGGGCGGGCCGGCGGGCGTCGGTCTGGCGGTAGGACGCGCGGTACGGCTGGCGATCGTGGCGATTAACGTCTTCGACTTCTTCCTCAGTCTCGCGATCTGGGGCACAACGACGACCGTACGGATCGTGGGGTAGCGGAATGCTGGGGGTGTTCTCGTGAGTGTGCAGGGCCGGGGGTTCATGGCCCCGCTGGTCAAACTGGGCCTGTTCACGGTGGTGACAGGGCTGACGACGCTGTTCCTCGCCAGCACGCTGTCGTCGTACGGCACCGGCGGCGATCCGGAGTACCGCGCGCGGTTCAAGATGGTCGCCGGCCTGCTGGAGGGCGACGACGTACGGATCGCCGGTGTACGGGTCGGCAAGGTGACCAGCATCAGGCTGATCGACAGCAAGCAGCCCGAGGTGGCGTTCACCGTCGACGAGTCGATCCGGCTGCCCAAGACGGTGATCGCGAAGATCCAGTACCGCAACCTGGTCGGCCAGCGCTACATCTCGCTGACCGAGGGGCCCAGCAAGCACGGCCGACTCCGTCCGAACGGGATGATTCCGCAGTCGCAGACCCAGTCGGCGCTGGATCTGACCGTGTTGTTCAACGGCTTCCGGCCACTGTTCACCGCGCTCTCGCCCGAGGACATCAACAAGTTCTCGTTCGAGATCATCCAGGTGCTGGAGGGCGAGTCGGGCACGGTGGAGAGTCTGCTGTCGCGTACCGCCTCGTTGACCAACACCCTCGCCGACAAGGACGCGGTGATCGGCCGGGTGATCGACAACCTGAACAAGGTGCTCGCCACGCTGAACGCCCGCGACGAGCAGCTCAACGAGACGATCTCGCAGCTGCAGTCGTTCATCTCGGGCCTGTCCGAGGATCGCACCGCGATCGGCGAGTCGCTGGAACACATCGCGACCCTGGCCACCGAGACCTCCAGTCTGGTCAAGGCGGTACGGCCGTCGGTGAAGGAGGACATTGCGAAGCTGCGGCTGCTGGCGCGCAACCTCAACGCCAACGAGGACGTGCTGGACAGGACCTTCGAACGGGTCCCGGTACGGCTCGCCGCGCTCACCCGGGTGGGCTCGTACGGCTCGTGGTTCAACTTCTTCCTGTGCGACTTCGACGGCCGGATCGGGTTGCCGGACGGCAGCTACGTCAATCCGGCGACGTTCCATTCCGACAAGGCGCGCTGTGCGAAGCCGGGGGGTAACGGATGAAGCCGTTCCGGGAACGGAACCCCCTGATCATCGGAGTGATCTGCGTTGGCGCGCTCCTGCTCGGCGTACTCACCGCGTTCCAGCTGGACAACATCACCGCGATGTTCGGTACGAAGTACCGCGCCGCCTTCAACGACGCCAGCGGGCTGAAGCCCAGCGACGAGGTGCGGATCGCCGGCGTCAAGGTCGGCAAGGTGGTCAGCATCGAGCTCGACGGCTTCGACGAGGACAAGCCCAACCCGTACGTCTCGGTGCGGTTCCAGGTCGACAGCGGTGTCGAGCTGGGCACCAAGACCCGGGCGCTGATCGCGATCAAGACCGTCGTGGGTCAGAAGTTCCTGGCGTTGGAGCCGGACGGCCCCGGCGAGATGAAGAGCAACGAGCTGATTCCACGCTCGCGTACCGCCTCGCCGTTCGACGTGATCGACGCCTTCAGCGGGCTCGCCGAGACGGTGTCCAAGGTGGATGTGGAGCAGCTGGCGGAGGCGTTTGGCGTACTGGCCGGCACCTTCGAGAAGACGCCGCCGCACGTGAAGTCCTCGTTGGAGGGGCTCTCCCGGCTGTCCAACTCGGTCGCCAAGCGGGACGAGCAGCTTAAGCTGCTGCTGAAACGTACCCGCGGAGTCACCAAGGTGCTGGCCGACCGGAAAGAGGAGTTCCGCAAGCTGGTCAAGGACGGCAACCTGCTGCTGGAAGAGGTCAGCAACCGGCGGGACGAGATCCACAACCTGCTGGTCGGCACCGACGACCTGGCCAAACAGCTGTCCGGGCTGGTCGTCGAAAACCGGGAGCAGCTGCGGCCGGCGCTGAAGGAGCTGCGGGGGGTCGTGAACATCCTGAAGCGCAACAAGGCCAACCTGGAGACGACGCTGCAGCGGATGGTCCCGTTCCTCAAGGCGTTCACCAACGTCGTCGGTAACGGCCGCTGGTTCGACAACTACATCGACGGGTTCATCCAGCCGTTCACCCCGGGCGCCAACCTTGGGCTCGAGGGCGGCGACAAGCCCGGCTCCGTCGCGAAGGACGGGGGCCGATGATGGCGAACTCCGGTGGTGTGGTGTCCGGCGTGGCGCGCAGCAAGCTGATGGTGGGCCTCGCGATCGCGGTGGCGCTGGTGCTCGCCGCGGTGGCGGCGATCGCGCTGTGGCGGCTGCAGGCACCCGACAACACGGTTACGGCGCACTTCACCCGTACGGTCGGCATCTACCCGGGCTCGGACGTACGGATTCTCGGCATCAAGGTCGGCAAGATCCTCGAGGTGGAGCCCGAGGGCCGTACGGTCCGGGTGAAGATGCAGTACGACTCGTCGTACAAGGTGCCGGCCGACGCCAAGGCGGTCGTGGTGCCGCCGAGTCTGGTCTCCGACCGTTACATTCAGCTGGCGCCGGCGTACCGGGGTGGCGCGACGCTGCGTGACAACGCGGATCTGCCGGTCGACCGGGGCGTCACTCCGATGGAGCTCGACGAGGTCTACATCGCCCTGGACGACCTGGCCAAGGCGCTGGGGCCGGACGGTGCCAACTCCACCGGGGCGCTGTCCAAGCTGCTCAAGGTCGGCCGCGCGAACCTGGAGGGCAACGGCGAGCAGCTCGGCAGCACGCTGGACGACCTGTCGAAGGCGCTGGAGACGCTCTCGGAGGGCCGGCAGGATCTGTTCGGCACGATCGACAACCTGCAGAAGTTCACCAAGGTGCTGGCCGACAGCGACAAGGAGGTACGGCGCTTCAACAGCCAGCTCGCGGACGTCTCCGAGCAGCTCGCCGCCGAGCGGGAAGAGCTCGCGTCGGCGCTGAAGAACCTCGGCGTCGCTCTCGGTCACGTCACGAAGTTCGTACGCGACAATCGCGAAGAGCTGGTGAAGAACATCGACGGTCTGACGGATGTCAGCGCGGCGCTGGTACGGCAGAAGGCGGCGCTGATCGACATTCTCGACATCGCGCCGCTGGGTCTGTCCAACCTCGCGCTGACGTACAACGCGAAGTCGGGCACCACCGACTCCCGATCGAACCTGATGGGTCCGTACGACGCCGCCTCGTACGTGTGCTCGCTGCTGGTGCACGCGGTGCCGATCGAGGAGATACCCAAGCAGTGCTTCGACCTCGCCAAACGGCTGCACGACGGCGGCGCCCAGCTCACGCCGGAGCTGGCGAAGCTGCTCGGCCTCTCGCTCCCGACGCCCGGTGGTGACGGCGATTCGGAGGGCGGCGAGCCCGCCGCGCCACAGCTGCCCAGCGGCGAGAGCGAGTCGTCCGATCCGTCGTTCGGTGGCATTTTGGGGGGCTCATGATGATCAACCTCGTCAAGGCCCTCCCGGGTCGTCGCGGCCGAGGCGGTACGCCGCACCGCGGCCGCCGGATTCGTACGCTGATCGCCGCGGCGCTGGTGACGACGTTCGGTCTGGCCGGCTGTGCGGAGGAGGGGAGCTCCCCGATCCCGCTGCCGGGCGGGGCACCGCGCGGCGACTTCTTCACGATCACGGTGGAGTTCGACGACGTACTGGATCTGGTGCCGGAGGCTTCGGTCAAGGTCAACGACGTATCGATCGGCAGCGTGGAGCGGATCCGGCTGAAGGACTGGAAGGCGCGGGTGACACTGCGCATCGACAAGAACGTGAAACTGCCGGACAACACGGTGGCGGCGCTGCGCCAGACCAGCCTGCTGGGTGAGAAGTTCGTCGCCCTGGAGCCCCCAGCGGGGGAGAAGGCGCAGGGTCGGCTGGGCGAGGACGACGTGATCCCGCTCTCCCGTACCCGGCGTAGCGTCGACGTCGAAGAGGTGCTCGCCGCGATGTCGCTGGTGCTCAACGGCGGTGGCCTGCAGAATCTCAAGACCATCAACCTGGAGGTCGGCAACGCCCTCGAAGGGCGCGAGGACGAGCTCAAGGACACCCTCAACGAGCTGGACGAGTTCGTCGGCGGCCTGGACGACCAGAAGGAGGACATCGTCAAGGCGATTGACGCGCTGGACCGGTTGTCGGCCCGCCTCGCCAAGGAGCGGGGTACGGTCGCCAAGGCGCTGGACGCGATGGGTCCGGGTCTGAAGGTGCTCTCCGAACAGAAGGAGGCACTGGTGGACATGCTCGACTCGCTGCGGGAGCTCGGCAAAGTCGGGACGCGGGTGATCAAGGCGAGCCGGGACGACACGATCGCCGTGTTCCGCGACCTGCAGCCGATCCTGACCCAGCTGGTGAAGTCCGGCGACTACCTGCCCAAGTCCCTGGACTACCTGGCCACCTTCCCGCTGCCGCCGAACATCACGGACGCGATCCACAACGACAAGGTCAACCTGCACGCGACGCTCGACCTCAACGTCACGGAGATCTTGAAGAACCTCACCAGCGACCCCGAGCCGGCGCCGCCGAGGGGACCCGAGGGCGAGACCGCCGCCGGCGGTCTTACGTTGCCCGACGGGCTCCCGCCGGGCGCATCGGCCTCGCGGCAGGGCGGGCTGTCAGAGCTGCTGCTCGGGGGTCTCACGAGTTGACGCGTACGCCCCGCCCGCTCTCCGCTGTGCCCCAGGTCGCGGTGAGCCGGTCGCCACTGCCGGACAGTGTCCGGGCGGGTTCGCGTACCACCGGTGGTGCTGGCTGAGATGATTACGATCGGTAACTGAATGTCGATGATGATGAGGTACGGAGTGTGATGGCGACTCGTACGACCCGCTCCAAGAACGCGGGCAAGTCTCCGCGTTCCACCGGCGCAGGCCGTTCGGCGAGGGCAGCTACGGGGAGCCGGACACCGCGCGCGAGCCGGATCGGCCCGCGGGACCGCCTCGAGCGGCAGCGGCTGACGTGGTTCGGCATCAACATCGCGCTGGCCGTAGCGCTGGTGGCCACGGTCGCCGCCGCGGGCTGGTACGGCTACCAGTGGTACCAGGAGTACCAGATCCGCAAGGGGCACACGGAGGCCCAGGCGGCTGCCCGGGTGACCGTGGTGGACTTCCTGACGATCAGCGCCTCGAGCGTCGACAACGACCTCAAGCAGGTGCTGCAAGGGGCCACCGGCGAGTTCAAGAAGCAGTACGAGGGGGGCATGTCCGAGGTCCGTACCGCCGTCACCGAGAACAAGGTCTCCTCGACCGGCCGGGTGCTGCGCTCCGGTGCGGTCAGCGGTGACGCCGACTCGGCGGTGGTGCTGGTCGCGGTCGACGCCCGGATCAAGAACGTACGTACGCCCGAGGGTCGTAAGGCGCACTATCGAGTCCAGGTCGACATGGTGTACGACAACGAACAGGAACGCTGGCTGGTCTCGCGCCTCGAGTTCGTCGGCTGACGTCGGGAGTTTCACTAGCTATGGCACGTTTTGTACCTCGTACCCTGCGCCGACAGCGCTCCGAGTTGGGCGCTGACGAGCCGCGTACGCCGGACGACCAGACCACCGCGGGCTCCGACGCGCCGACGCGCCGGCCGTCGCCACGCGGGGACGCTCCGAAGG
>JBOGDG010000182.1:0-6642 GCA_050701655.1 Micromonosporaceae bacterium | reverse complement strand
TACCGGCGCCGGCTCTTCCTCCTCCGGCTCGGCGTCGGCCTCCTCCGCGGCGGGGGTACGCCCGAGCGCGAGGTCACGTAGGTAGCCCAGCCGCTCCGGCACCCGGTTGACGGGAGTCGCGGTCACCACCAGCACGCCGAACACCGCCAGCAGGATCAGCAGCGGGATCGCCAGGTACTGCGTCACCCCCATCGCGAGGGTGCCGCCCACCAGCTCGCCCAGCACCCCGCCGGCGAACTTCTGCCGGCCCAGCGTCGGCGGCTGGTCGCGCAGCAGGTGCAGCAGCCCGACGGCGCCCAGCAACAGCGCCGACCAGCCCACGATGTGCCGCCCCCGGTGCGCCGGGTCGCCCTCGGAGCGCATCAGCCGTACCGCCCCGGCGAGCAGCAGCAGCGGCAGCGCCGCGGTGAGCGAACCGATCACCGTACGTACGCCGTGCGCCAGGTAGAAGCCGGCCGGCCCGCCGGCGTCGAACCACACCGCCACCGCCAACACGATCGCGAGCCCGAGCGCGAGCAGCCCGAACCCGTCCCGCTGGTGCGCCGGATCCAGCTCCCGGGTGGTGGCCGCCTGCCGGCCGACCGCGCGTACCACCCAGCCCACGGTGTGCGCCAGCGCCATCCAGAGCCCCGAGATCGCCCTGCCGAGTACGGCCAGGAAGCCGTAGTCGTTGCGCGCGGCGGCCCGGGAACGGCCATTGGCGCGGCCGTTGGTACGCCGGCCGGACGTGCTCTTCCGCGCCCGCGACCGCGCCTTGGTTGCCTTCCTGGGCGCTGCTTTCCGCGTGCGTGTCCTGCCGGTGGTACGGCCAGCCATGCCTGACACCGTATCGCCGGCTGTCCCGCGAGCCCCGCATTTAACGCCCCGGTACGCCGATGGCGTCGCCCACGTACCGCTAGCGAGCCACGCCTGACTGGGCTGACCGCCGCCGGAGCCGCCACCACGCGCCGGTCCAGGAGACCAGCACCACCGTCGCGGCCAGCGCCTGCAGCAGGCTGGTGTACTTCTCGGGGTAGATCACGTTCTCCAGGTAGTGGTCGATGAAGCCGCTCGCGGGCAGCCCCTGCTCACCGGCAGCGCGCCGGGCGCCGTCCTCCCAGGCGGTGAGCGGGCAGATCACGGTCACCGGGAACGCCACCGTCAGCGCCCCCCACACCACGGCTACCAGATGCGGCGCCAGCGCCCAGGGCCAGCGCCACGACAGGAACCCGCCGAGCACCACGTACCCGATGAAGCCGAAGTGCAGCGTCATCACCGCGTCGGCGAGCAGCCGGTATCCCACGTACCCACGCTAGCCCGGACACCAGTGGAATACTGATCGCGAGGAGGTGATCGCCGTGGCGATGCCCGCTGAAGTGGAGCCGCCGACGCCCGAGTTCCCGTGGCGGCCGCCGTTCACCGTCGACCTGCTCTTCGAACTTCCCGACACCGGTCTGCGGTACGAGGTCCTGGAAGGTGCCCTGGTAGTGACCCCCGCCCCCGAGCCCCGACACAACCGGGCCGCTGATCGTCTCACCGCCCTCTTCTACCGCCTACTCGCCCCTGAGGTTGAGGCGATCACCAACGTGGCGGTACGGATGCCGAACGGCGACGGGCCGATTCCTGACGTGATCGTGACCACCGCCGACCCCGAGGAGCATCCGCGAGGAGTCCCTGCAGCGCTGGTTCACACCGTGATCGAGGTGGTCTCACCGTCGAATGCCACCGACGACCGGGTGAAGAAGACGGCGTTGTACGCCGCCGCCGGCATCCCGTGCTACTGGCGAGTGGAGCTCGCAACCTGGCGGGAGCACCTGGGCCCCATTCCCGCGATCGTCGTCCGGCTGCTCGGCGAGGACGGCGAATGGCACACCGATACTCACGCCGCCGGCGCCACCGCGAGGTTGCCGCTGGTGGTGGGCCCCGGGCCGAAGATCCTGCCCGTCGCGCTCGATCCTGCCACGCTGGTTGGAAGACGGCGCTAGGGCCGACGTGGCGACCGTGGACTTCGACACGCAGGTCCGTGCCGCCATGTTCGAACACCTCACCTCGCTCAGCGCGCGCCACCCCGACGGCAGCATCCCGTCGGCGGAGATCAACACGTTCCAGGTCGCCGGACGGGCGATGCCGCTGGTGGTGCAGAGCGGGATCTGGAAACCGGCCGTGCTGGATGCCGCGCTGACCATCCGGACGACGTACACCGCGCCGAGCGCGATCCCGCCATACCAGGACGAGGTGACCGCGGAGGGCTACATCCGGTACAAGTACCGCGGCGCCGATCCACAGCACTCCGACAACCGCGCGCTGCGCAAGGCGATGCGGGAACACGCCCCGGTGACCTACTTCTACGGCGTGGAGCGCGGCGTCTACCAGGCACTACATCCCTGCTATGTGGTCGACGAGGACGCCGCTGCCCACGAGTTTCTGGTCTCGCTGGAACACGTACCGCTGCGCGACATGCCACCCCAGTCGGCCGACCGCCGGTACGCACAGCGGCTCGCGCTGTGGCGACTGCACCAGCCCGGATTCCGGCGGCGGGTGCTACGGGCGTACCAGAGCAGCTGTGGGATGTGCCGGCTCCGGCACGCGGCACTGCTCGACGCGGCGCACATCCTGGAGGATCTGCATCCGCTCGGTCAGCCGGTGGTCGCCAACGGCATCTCGCTGTGCAAGATCCACCATGCGGCGTACGACGCCAACATCCTCAGCGTACGGCCGGACCTCACGATCGAGGTCGCCGACGCCGTGCTCGCCGAGGTGGACGGCCCGATGCTGCGGCACGGGCTGCAGGAGCTGCACGGCGGCCGGCTGCTGGTGCCCCGGGCCCGATCCGACCAGCCCGACCGGGACCGCCTCCACGAGCGATACCGCCGCTTCCGGGAAGCCGCCGCGTAAGGCCGGTCAGACCTCTACGACGGTGGGGACGATCATGGGGCGGCGGCGGTAGGCCTCGTTGACCCAGCGGCCGACGGTACGGCGTACCACCTGCTGCAGCTGGTGCGGGTCGGAGATGCCCTCCTCGGCCGCGCGGTCCAGTGCCTCGGTGATCAGCGGCAGTACGGCGTCGAACACCGCCGGATCCTCGCTGAAGCCCTTCGCCGACACGGTCGGGCCGCCAACCACCTTGCCGGTGACCGAGTCGACCACCACGGTGGTGGCGATGAAGCCGCCGTCGCCGAGGATCTTCCGCTCGGTGAGCAGCGTCTCGCCCACATCCCCGACGGCGAGGCCGTCGACGTACACATAGCGGGATTTCACGTGGCCCACCTGCCGGATGGCGCCCTCAACCAGGTCGACCACGTCGCCGTCCTCGGCGAGCACCACGTTCGTCGCCGGTACGCCGGTCTCCACCGCCAGCCGGGCGTGCGCGCGCAGGTGCCGCCACTCGCCGTGCACCGGTACGAAGTTGCGGGGCTTCACCAGGTTGAGCAGGTAGAGCAGCTCGCCGGCCGGGGCGTGGCCGGACACGTGGACCTTGGCGATGTCCTTGTGCACCACGATCGCGCCGGCGCGGGACAGCCCGTTGATCACCCGGTAGACCGCGGTCTCGTTGCCGGGCACCAGCGACGAGGCGAGCACCACGGTGTCGCCGGGCTGCACCTTGATGTGCCGGTGGTCGCCGGTCGCCATCCGCCCCAGCGCGCTCATCGGCTCGCCCTGCGACCCGGTGGACATGAACACGATCTGGTCGGCCGGCAGCTCGGCCGCCTCGTCCATGCTCGCCACCAGCCCGCCGGGGATCCGCAGGATGCCCAGGTCGCGGGCGATGCCCATGTTGCGCACCATCGAGCGCCCCACCAGCGCCACCTTGCGGCGGTGCGCCGCGGCGGCGTCCAGCACCTGCTGGACCCGGTGTACGTGGGAGGCGAACGACGCCACGATGATCCGCCCCCGCGCGGTACGGAACAGCTCGTCCAGCACCGGGAAGATCTCCCGCTCGGAGGTGACGAAACCGGGCACCTCGGCGTTGGTGGAGTCCGACAGCAGCAGGTCGACCCCGGCGGCGCCGAGCCGAGCGAAGCCGCCCAGGTCGGTGGTACGCCCGTCCAGCGGCAGCTGGTCCATCTTGAAGTCGCCGGTGTGCAGCACGGTGCCGGCGCCGGTACGGATCGCCACTGCGAGCGCGTCCGGGATCGAGTGGTTGACCGCGAAGAACTCGCACTCGAAGGCGCCCAGCCGCTCGGTCTGCCCCTCCCGTACGGTCAGCGTGTACGGCTCGATCCGGCGCTCGGCGAGCTTCGCCTCCACCAGCGCCAGCGTGAACTGGGAACCCACCACCGGGATGTCGGGCTTGAGCTGCAGCAGGTAAGGCACCGCGCCGATGTGGTCCTCGTGCCCGTGGGTGAGCACCAGCGCCTCGACATCGTCGAGCCGGTCGGCGATCGAGGCGAAGTCCGGCAGGATCAGGTCGACGCCGGGCTGGTCCACATCCGGGAACAGCACCCCGCAGTCGACGATCAGCAACCGGCCGTCGTACTCGAAGACGGTCATGTTGCGACCGATCGCGCCGAGCCCGCCGAGCGGGGTCACCCGCAGCGCGCCGGCGGCCAGTGGTGGCGGTGGTGCCAGTTCGGGATGGGCTTGACTCACAGGGCGACTCCAGCGTCAGAACAGTCGGTACGTAGTTGGGCGAGCTCGTCGGCGGTGGCGTCCACCAGCGGCGACCGCACCGGGCCGGAGGGCAGCCCGAGCGCGTCCAGCCCGGCCTTGACCAGGATCGTGCCCTGGCTGCGGAAGATACCGGTGTAGAGCGGCAGCAGCGCGCGGTGCAGCCGCAGCGCCTCGGCGGTATCACCCCGCTCGTACGCCTCGATCAGCTGCTTGGTGCCGACTCCGGTGAAGTGGGTGGAGGTGCCGACCACGCCGACGCCACCCACGGACAGCATCGGCAGGGTGGCCGCGTCCTCGCCGGAGTAGTACGCCAGCTCGACCCGCTTCAGCACCCAGGAGGTGGCGGCCAAGTCGCCTTTGGCGTCCTTCACCCCGACGATCCGGGGATGCTCGGCGAGCTGGCACATCGTCTCGGTCGCCACCGCGGTCGCGCTGCGGTGCGGGATGTCGTACACCAGCATGGGTAGCCCGGTGGCGTCGGCGACGGTGCGAAAGTGCACCAGCAGGCCGGCCTGGGGCGGCTTGTTGTAGAACGGGGTGACCACCAGCAGACCGTGGGCGCCGGACTTCTCCGCACCACGGGCCAGCTCGACGGAATGGGCGGTGCTGTACGTGCCGGCGCCGGCCACGATCTTGGCGCGATCCCCCACCGCCTCCGCGACGGCGCGGAGCAGGGTCTCCTTCTCCGCGTCGGTGGTGGTGGGCGATTCGCCGGTGGTGCCGTTGATCACCAACGCGTCGTTGTGTTGTTCGTCGACCAGATAGGTCGCCAGTCGCTGGGCGCCGTCGACGTCGAGCGCCCCTTCGCGGGTGAATGGGGTCACCATCGCGGTGAGCAGCCGCCCGAACGGGCGGCGTGGGTCGTGCGTCATGGGACCAACCTAGCGGACGCTCCGGACGTTCTCGCCGCACTATCCGGGTAGCCCGCGACGGCTGGGCCCCGGACAGAGGGGAGTCCCGTGACGCGCCGGTCGGGGGTCCGAAACGTCACGGGACTCTTGTAGTGGCCATCGCCCCTGTTCCGCGCCGCGTTACAGCCCTCTTAAGGAATTTTCTCGGCAGCTTCTCGGCGGCTCGCCGCATCCGTCGGGACCCGCTCAGCCTTCGTGGACGTATGGGCTCGCGGCGAGCTCGGTGCCGTCCTCCAGCGTGGAGATCTCGAAGTCGGCGAACACGTTCGGGGCGACCCGCTGCAGCTGCCGCAGGCACTCCACCGCGAGCGCGCGGATCTCCACGTCGGCGTGCTCGGTGGCGCGCATCCCGATGAAGTGCCGCCAGGCACGGTAGTTGCCGGTCACCACGA
Source organism: Micromonosporaceae bacterium (assembly GCA_050701655.1). Taxonomy (GTDB): domain Bacteria; phylum Actinomycetota; class Actinomycetes; order Mycobacteriales; family Micromonosporaceae; genus WHSM01. The sequence goes on along the minus strand of JBOGDG010000182.1, from coordinate 749 downwards.
TCCGGGTCTCGGTGGCGTTCGGCAGCACCGCACGTGCCGCCTGCCGGGCCTGCTTGCGCCGCAGGGTGGCGTTCTCCACGCTGGCGAACTTCTTCTCCAGTCCTTCGAGCAGCTCGTTGTACGCCGCCAGCGACGCCTCCGTCGCCGCGGCGAACTTCTCGGCCAGCTCCGGATCGTCCGCGATCACGTCGGGGGCCACCATCGCGGCGTCGCGCTCCGGCACGTACCGCTGGGAGAGCTGGCTGTAGGAGAAGTGGCGGTGCCGGATCAGCTCATGGGTGAGCGAACGCGACATCCCGGTCAGGTAGAAGGTGACCGAGCCGTGCTCCAGCACCGACAGGTGGCCGACCTGGATGATGTGGTTGATGTAGCCGGCGTTGGTGGCGGTCGCCGGGTTCGGCTTCTTCCACGACTGGTAGCAGGCCCGCCCGGCGAACTCCGCGAGCGCCTGACCGCCGTCCGCGTCGGTGGACCAGGGCACACCTTCCGGCGCCGCGAACTGCGTCCACGCGATCAGGGTGACCTGCGGCGACACCATCTCAGGCACTGGTCTTCACCTCTTTCGAAACCGGCTGCGACTGCGCCGCGCGGGCCGGACCCGTACGGCACTGCGAGCCTAACCGCCTTGGCTCGCGGGGCCACGGAGGCTTACCGGCGTGACCCTTCCGGGTGGGGTACGGCGAGCGTGAACGGCTCGTCGGTACGTTGCCGGGGAGCGGCGTACCGGGTACGGCGGCGCGCCGCCAGGG
>JBOGDG010000181.1:0-6700 GCA_050701655.1 Micromonosporaceae bacterium | reverse complement strand
CAGCAACCCGGCGCCTGGCAGGAGCCGACCAGCGGCCAGCCCTGGCAGCCGCCGGTCAGTGGACAGCCGTCGCAGCAGCCCGTCAGCGGCCAGCCCTGGGCGGCCCCGACCAGCGGTCAACCCGCCCCAGGCCCGCAGCCCGGCTGGCAGCCACCCGGCTTACCGCCGCCGTACGGCGCACCGCCCCCGCCGGCGGCCGGAAAGGGGAAGGGTGGCCTGATCGCCGGGCTGGTGGCCGGCGGTGTGGTGCTGGTGCTGCTGGTCTGCGGCGGGCTGGTCTGGGCGTTGGGGGGCTCCGAGTCCGAGGAGCCGACGATCGACGACAAACCAGTCAGTGCCGCCGCCTGCGAGAAGAAGCTCGCCTTCTACGGCACCCTGAGCGGGCGGTACGGCGCGATCGGCAACAGCGTTCGTGACGGCGCCAAGCTCGCCGTCGAACAGTTCCGCGAGAAGTACCCCGACTGCAAGGTCGAGCTGGTCGAGTACGACACCAAGGACAACCGCAAGCGGGACGCCGAGGTCGCGAAGGAGATCGCCGACGACGAGTCGATCGTCGGTGTCATCGGCCCGGTGTACGCCATCGAAGCACCCGAGTCCGTACCCACCCTGGACAAGGCCGGGCTGGCAGTGATCAGTGCGAGCGCGACGCGCGACGACCTGACCGACCAGGGTTGGAAAGGCTTCCACCGGGTGATCGGGCCCAACTCCTCGCAGGGTACGGCGATCGCCAAGTACCTGCAGCAGCTGCAGGTCAAGCGGATGGCGACGGTCAGCGACGAGAACACCTATTTCCGGGGCCTCGCCAAGAGCGTCGCCGACGGGATGGGCAGCGACGCGCTGAAGAACATGACCTTCAACAGCAAGAAGCGCGACTTCACCGAGATCATCAAGTACCTCAAGGTCAGCGTGATCCACGCCGTCTACTTCAGCGGCTACTACGAGGACGCGCTGGAGTTTCTCAAGCAGCTGCGCGCCGCCCGGCTCACCATCCGGGTGGTCGCCTCCGACGCCGCGTACGACTCCCGGATCCTCGCCAGGGCGTCGCAGCTCAAGCACTTCGCGGTGAGCTGCACCTGCGCCCCGCCGGGCGAGCTGGACGACCGCTTCCAGCGGGCCTTCACCAAGGCGTACGGGAAGCGGCCGGGCAACTACGCCGGCGAGGGGTACGACGCCGCCACCGTGTTCCTGAAGGGCATCAGCGACGAGCGGGCGACCCGCGAGCAGATGCTGGAGTTCGTGAAGGGCTTCCGCGGCCACGGGCTGACCAAGAAGATCCAGTTCAGCGACACGGGCGAGATCAGGCCACGGGCGCCGGTCTGGTTCTACAGCGTGGAGAACAAGCGCTTCGAGTACGACCGCCGCATCGACTGACGCCCACGGCGCCGCCCTCTGGTGCCGCGGGGTGCCGCCTTGGTGGCGCCCCGGTGCCGCCGCCCGACGAGGACGGCGGCACCGCGAAAGGCACCGCGGCGCTCAGCCCATGTGCGGGTAACGCCAGTCGGTCGGCGGTACGAACGTCTCCTTGATGGTGCGTGGCGAGATCCAGCGCACCAGGTTCTGCCAGCTGCCGGCCTTGTCGTTGGTGCCGCTGCCGCGGGCGCCGCCGAACGGCTGGTGCCCGACCACGGCGCCGGTCGGCTTGTCGTTGACGTAGAAGTTGCCGGCCGAGTAGCGCAGCGTCTCGCTCGCCCGGTCGATCACCCGCCGGTCGGTGGCGAACAGCGCGCCGGTCAACCCGTACGGGGCGATGTCGGCGGCCTGGGCGACCACCTCGCCGTACTTGTCGTCCTCGTACACGTGTACGGCGAGCAGCGGCCCGAAGTACTCCCGCCAGAACGTCTCGTGATCCGGGTTGGAGACCTCGATCAGGGTGGGCTGCACGAAGTACCCCTCCGAGTCGTCGGCGGTGCCGCCGGCGATCACCTTGCACTCGGGGTCCTTCGCGACCGTCTCCAGTACGCCGGCCAGCTTGTCGTAGGACCGCTTGTCGATCACGGCGCCGCCGAAGTTCGAGAAGTCCGTGACGTCGCCGTAGCTGATCTCGGCGATGCTGGCCACCAGCCGGTCACCCAGCCCGGTCTGCCACAGCGACCGCGGCACGTACGCCCGCGACGCCGCCGAGCACTTCTGCCCCTGGTACTCGTACGCCCCGCGGATCAGCGCGGTGTGCAGCGCGTCGGCGTCGGCGCTGGGGTGGGCGATCACGAAGTCCTTGCCACCGGTCTCCCCCACCAGCCGGGGGTACGACTTGTACCGGTCGATGTGGTTGCCGACGGTCCGCCACAGGTGCTGGAAGGTCTTCGTGGAGCCGGTGAAGTGGATGCCGGCCAGATCCGGGTCGGTGAGCGCCACCTCGCTGACCGCGTGCCCGTCCCCGGTGACCAGGTTGATCACGCCGGGCGGCAGCCCCGCCGCCTGCAGCAACCGCATCGTGTGGTGCGCGGCGAGCTGCTGGGTCGGAGACGGCTTCCACACCACCACGTTGCCGAGTATCGCCGGCGAGGTCGGCAGGTTGCCGGCGATCGCGGTGAAGTTGAACGGGGTGATCGCGAGCACGAACCCTTCCAGGGGCCGGTGGTCGAACCGGTTCCACACCCCCGGTGAGCTGCGCGGCTGCTCGCCGATCAGCTTCTCGGCGAAGTGCACGTTGTAGCGCCAGAAGTCGATCAGCTCGCACGCGGAGTCGATCTCAGCCTGGAACGCGGTCTTGGACTGCCCCAGCATGGTGGCGGCGTTCAGCGTGTCACGCCACGGTCCGGCAAGCAGCTCGGCCGCACGGAGAAAGACCGAAGCCCTTTCCTGGTACGGCAGCGCCCGCCATCCGGGAGCGGCCCGCTTGGCGGCGGCCACAGCGTCTGCGACGTCGTCGTTGGTGGCCTGCCGGGCGACCCCGAGCAGGTGGGAGTGCCGGTGCGGCTGCACCACGGAGATCTCGTCTCCGCCACCCATCCGCGGTACGCCGTCGATGGTCATCGTCAGCTCGGACGGCGCCCCTGCCAGCTCACCGAGCCGGCGCTGCAGGCTCTCGCGTTCCGGGCTACCGGGCGCGTAGTGACGCTGCGGTTCGTTGTGCGGCTCGGGTACCGCGATGACGGCACTCATGGTGCGGCTCACCTTCCAAAATCTCGGCGTCGTTGACGAGTTCCCCCCACCCGCCAGTCTGGCACGGGCGTACCGGACGGCCCAGCGGTGGTCTCACCCCCGGGTGGGCGGGTCGCAAGCACCGCCCGGTTGCGTACGCTGGTCTGCCGTGGCCCAGTCCTCCAAGCGCAAGTCTGCGCCGTCCAAGTCTTCAGCGGGCGCCGGCAAGCCCGCGGCGTCCAAGTCCGCGGCCGGCAGCGGCAAGTCCACGGCGTCCAAGAGCAAAACCGCGCCCGCCGGCAGGAAGCCGTCCGCGGAGGCGACCCGGCCGAGCGCATCGGAGCCAACCGCACCGCCGCTGCCCGGCGCCACCGTGCTCTGGGTGCTGCTGGCGGCGGTGGTGGTGTGGTTCGCCGGCCAGCTGTGGGCGCTGCGCGGCACGCTCCGCAGCGCCGTCGACGGTGTCCAGCTGGGCGCCGAGGCGATCACCCCGCTGATCACCTTCGGGCTGCCCACGGTGATCTCGCCCGCGGTCGTGGTGGGTGCCACCACCTGCCTGGTCGCCGGCATCCTGCTCGCGGACCGCCTCAAAGACACCCGGTGGGTACGCCTCGCGCTGGCCGCCGGCCTGCTCGCCGCCGCGGTCACCGGCGGCGCGGTGTACGCCTCCGGCTACGGCACCGCCGCGACCGTAGGGGTGGCGGTCGCCGCCTTCGTCGGTGCCCTCGCTTCGGCGGTCCCGGCCCGGGTGCTCGCCGCCGGGGTGGCCGGCGCGCTCACGGTGGCGGTGACCCAGTTCGTCGTCGCGCTCTTCACCTCGCCGCTGCGTGGCCTGTTGGACGGCTCCGGCACCGGCCCGGAGATCGCCGACGCCGGTGTCACTCTGGCGAGGATCACCGGCGTCGTGGCCGGCGTCCTCGCCGGCATCGTCGCGTACGCCGTACTCCGCCGCCACCGCCCCGCCGGGCTCGGCGCCCATGCCCTCGCCGGCGCCGCGGCGGGGCTGTTCCTGCTGGTCGCCGAGGTGATCACCCGGTTCACGCTGGCGGCGGTGGTGTCCGAGGCCGGCGGCATGGTGCGCGACGAGGTATGGCTGCTGCAGCGGATCGGCGAAGCCCGGCTCAACGGCGCCCTGGTGGTGCTGTTCGCCGGCACCATCAGCTGCCTGATCGCGCTGGGCCGCAGCCTGCCGTCCAAGCCGCCGAAGCAGTACAAGCCGCGCCAGGCCCCCACCGGGACCACGCGCCGTACCGAGCCGCAACCCAAGAAACGCGCCGAGGAGCAGACCGAGCAGCCAGTCAAGCCGCCGGCCGAGAAGCCAGCGCCGTCGCAGCCCGAGGATTAGTCCGGTCCGGCGGCGAGCTGGTCCAGCTCGGTCACGTCGTACCACTCAAGCTCGTGATCTTCTGCCGCGTCGACGGTGAACTGCGCGTCCGGGTCGCCGGCCTCCGCTTCGCTGACCGCCTCGGCGGCGGCCGCCACATCCCCCTCGGCGTCGGCGGAATCGGCGTGGAACGCCGCGATGTCGGCCAGCGGGACGGGCGCGAGCAGTGTCACAGTGCTGGAGCCGAGCGCGACCTCACCGGTCCGGATCGACTCGGCCGGTACGTCCGCCGAGACCACCACCCGCCGGCGCGGCGTCTCCGGATCCTTCCGCAGCAGGTGCAGCGCGGCCTGGGCGGCCCGGGTGAAGGCGACGTACTCGAACTCCTCCTCGTCGCCCTCGGCGTACCACTCGCGCAGCGCGGGGGTCACCGCGTGCCCGCCGAGCGGGCCCGGCCGCCACTCGCCGTGCGCGGCCAGCTCCCGAAGTGCGGGCAGGGTCGCGGGTAGGTAGATCCTGGTCGACGTCACGTCACGGTCTCCACCAGCTCGGCGAGCAATCGACTCGCGGTCGGCATTCAGACGTAGTAAACCCCACCATTGGTACGCCATGACGCCGATCCGCCGCCGCCCGACTCTCCGCGGAACTCGTTATTGCACGGCACACTGGTGCGACAGGCAATCGATGGCAAACTTAGGCAACAGCACGGATCAGCCACCCGAGGAGCACCCAGCCGGATGGAAGCCCGCTTCCTGCAGCTGCACGACGTCGCCGAGATCCTGAACGTCTCGGCGTCGCAGGTGTACCACATGGTGCGTAGCGGCGAGCTGCCCGCGATCAAGATCGGCGGACGCGGCCAGTGGCGCGTCGAGCGGTCGCGGCTGGAGGCGTACATCGAGCAGAAGCACACCGATACCGCCGAGTGGATCAAAGACAACCCCTTGGCGGTACGCGAAGAAGGCGACGAAGCCCTCTAGTCCATCCTCGCCCCCACCACCGAGTACCTGCCACACCATCGCGCACCACGCGTCCCGCGCTGCCATGCACGCGCGACTCACGCCTCCTCCGCCACCGTGTGCCCCACGCCCGATGCCGCGCACCCACGCCACACGTCGCACGCCCCACGCCACACGTCGCACGCCCCACGCCACACGTCGCACGCCCCACGCCACACGTCGCACGCCCCACGCCACACGTCGCGCGCCCCACGCCGCACGTCGCACGTCGATCTTGGTCGTTTCGTGCTCGATTCTGACACAACTGACCAAGATCCGTTCGTGCGACTCTGGTTTTCCACAGGCAAACGTAGGTAAACGGAAGGTTCTTGCAGTATCGACCGCATCTCAGGTACAAACGAGTGCAGGCAAACGAAGGCAAGTGAAAGCATCCGCAAGATCACAGCCGCCAGGGGGACCGATGACCGCCGCGCTCGTCTCGACCGATACGCCACCGTCACCGATCCGGCTTCGGCCCGTTCCGCAGCTGGAGCCGCCGTACGACGACGAGCTGACCAGCAGCCCGCACGAGTCGGTGCCGCGGATCGGTCCGTACGACGTCGAGCTGCCACTGGACTGGGGCCGACCGGCACTCCGCCCGCGTGGGCGCACCGCCAGCCGTCAGCGCACCGCGCGGTCGGCTCGGCGTACCGGGGCACGGCCGGGACGGGCCGGGTGGCAGGCGACTTCCGACGACCTGCCGCTGGCGATCAAGCGGTTCATCGACCTGTACGTCGAAGTGCTCAACGAGCGGCGTCCGCTCAATCACCTGCTGGCGTACGCCAGCGACCCGGCCTTCCAGGCCATCAAGCAGGGGCTGGTACGCCGCGGCAGCAGCTGGTGGCCGGTCGGGCGCACCCGTCGCGTGCCGGCCCAGCGGCCACGATCCGCGGCACCGCAGAACCGGCCGATGCCGATCCGGGTGCAGCGGCTGCGGTCCGCCACGCCGCAGCCGGGAGTGGCCGAGATCGCCGCGGTGCTGCGCCGGGGCGACGAGGTGCGTGCGGTCGCGCTCCGTCTGGAGCTGGACGGCTCCCGCTGGGTGTGCACCACCCTCGAGTTCGTGGGCTAATCCGTGTCCCGAGTCCGCGGTGGCCCAGGGTCCCGGTCAGCCCTGGCGCTGTTGACGTCCCTGGGTCAGATTCGGGCCCTGGTCACGGGTCAGCTCTGGCTCCAGGGTGGTGGTCAGCGTCAGCTCTGGCCGGGTGCGCCGTGGCAGCGCTTGTACTTCTTGCCAGAGCCACATGGGCACGGGGCGTTGCGGCTCGGCGTGTCGGCCGCCTTCTGGCCACCCGACACC
>JBOGDG010000180.1:0-6703 GCA_050701655.1 Micromonosporaceae bacterium | reverse complement strand
CCGATCCGGAAGGCGGGGGCGCCGGCGCGGGTCCCGAGCAGCGCCACTGGCAGCCCCACGGCGGCCAGCGCCGCCCGGATTGCCCGCCACGCCTCCTCGTCACCGCGCCTCAGGGTGTGACCCTGCGGATGGCCGAGCCCGAGCACGTACCCCCGGGTGTCGGCGTGACCGGCGGCCAGCGCCCACAGCCGCAGCCGGCGCCCGTCGAGCTGGAACCCGGGCGGCGGCAGCGTCACCGCGCCGCGCAGCCAGCGGCCGGCCAGCGGCGCCAGCCCGGCGGCGTACGCGGTCCGTACGCCGATGTGTTCGTCCACCGTGGCCACGTGAGAGCCGGCAAGGCCGCGGGACTCGAACTCCCGCAGCAGCGCCAGCGCCCGCCACTGATCGGCGACCACCACCGACACGCGCGCCGTACCCCCGAGTCTGACGATCTGACCGGGGCCGGCGAGCAGGCCTTCCAGATCGGCCGGGCCGGGTGGGGCGAGCCCGGCGTCCAGGAGCGAGAGCTGCAGGTTCACTGACACTCGGGGGCCTCGTCGAAGGCGTCCTGCAGCTCTTCGGAGGAGACCTTGTCGGTGTCCAGCTCGCTGGTGCTGTAGTCCTTGGAGAGCTGGTCCATCGCGTCCACCACGCCGTCGTAGAACGTGTCGGCGTCGTCGGTGGACAGCTGCTCCACCGACTTGCGGGCGGTGCCGTACGCGTCCCGCGCCGCGGTGAGCGCGTCCAGGAACTCCTGGGCGATCCGTTCCCCGTCCTCCACCGCCGGTACGCCCGCCACCTCGACCCCCTTGCGGGCGTCCTCGCTCGCCTGCTCCGCGCCTTTCAGCAGCCCGACGATGTTCTGCTTCGCCTGCTTCGGGCTGGTCGCCGAGGCCATCTGCTTCTGGGTGTCCCGGGTCAGGCTGGCGATCTCCTCGCCCCACGGCGCCAGAGCCTGACAGACCCGGCTGGCCCACTCCCGGGGCTCCACTCCGTCGTAGCCGCACCCGGTGACGAGCACGGCGAGCACGAACAGCAGCGCGGCGGCGCGGCGTAACGAACGCATGTACGAAACCGTATCGCCTACCGCGCCCCCATGCCCGCCCCCCGTACCCCCGTGTCGCCCGCCGTTTGACGGCTGAGCGGATCTTGGGGTTTTGGCTGGCGAAACGGCCGCCAAACCAGCCAAAACCCCAAGATCCGTGAAACGTCAGCGGGTGGCGAGCAGGTAGCTGCGGGTGCTGGGGTACTCGCCCGCGTGGGGTTGGCGGTCGAGGCGGGCGGTGACGGTGAAGCCGGCCGCTGCCAGGTCGGCGGTGACTTCGGCGGGGTCTAGGAAGTGGAAGTCCAGCTCGACGCGCTGTTCCCACCAGTCGGTGAGGCGCTTGACGCCGCCGGGGGCGTACTCGGCGTCGCTGACGTGGAAACCGAGCAGCAGTACGCCACCCGGCCGGATCGCCCGGCTCAGCTCCTTATACGCCTGCAACCGCTGCTCCGGCGTCAGGTGGATGATCGAGTACAGCGCCACCGCGCCGGCCCACTCCGCGTCGGCCGGCAGCTCCACCAGCGACCCGACGGCGAAGTTCAGCCCCGGGAACCGCGCCCGCGCGACCTCCACCATCCGTGGCGAGATATCGATGCCGAGCACCTGGCAGCCGAGGTCGTACAGCTGATGGGTGACGTGGCCCGGACCGCAGCCGACATCAGCGACCGGCCCGTCCACGTGCGCGGTCAGCTCGGCGAAGCAGCGCAGCAGAGCACGCTCCAGCGGCTTCTGCTCCAACTCGTCGGCCAGCTCGTCGGCGTATCGCTCTGCAACTGTGTCGTAACTCTCGCGTACCCGCTCCATCTCGGCACTCTAGGGGAGCCGGACGTCGCTGGGGAGACCCCAGTACCGCTCCCGGGTCAAGACGGGCTCGCGCGCAACGGACCGGGCCCAGGACACACGTGGTGTCCCGGGCCCGGTGCAGGCGTTGCGCGCGGCGCTCGCGCGCCGTACCCGGCGCGGCGCTTCCGCGCCGTACCCGGAATCAGGCGTTGATCTTCTCGGCCTCCGGAGCGGACTCCATCGCCATCGGCTTGCGCTTGCTGAACACCACGGCGCCGACGATGATCGCGGTCGCCGCTGCGGCGATGCCGATCCGCAGGCTGTCGTTCGCCTCGGCGCCGATGCTGTACGTCACCACGGCGGGCGCGATCAGCAGCGAGACCAGGTTCATCACCTTGAGCAGCGGGTTGATGGCGGGGCCGGCGGTGTCCTTGAACGGGTCACCCACGGTGTCGCCGATGACCGTCGCGGAGTGCGCCTCGGAGCCCTTGCCGCCGTGGGCGCCGTCCTCGACCATCTTCTTCGCGTTGTCCCAGGCGCCACCGGAGTTGGCCAGGAACACCGCCATCAGGGTGCCGGCGCCGATCGCACCGGCGAGGTAGCCCGCCAGCGGGCCGACGCCGAGGCCGAAGCCGACCGCGATCGGGGCCAGTACGGCCAACAGCCCGGGGGTCATCAGCTCGCGCTGCGCGTCCCGGGTGCAGATGTCGACCACCTTGCCGTACTCGGGGCGCTGCGTGCCGTCCATGATGCCGGGCAGCTCGCGGAACTGGCGGCGTACCTCGAACACCACGGCGCCCGCGGAGCGGGACACCGCGCTGATCGCCAGCCCGGAGAACAGGAACACCACCGATACCCCGATCAGCAGCCCGACCAGGATTTCCGGCGAGAACACGTTGGCGGCGAAATCGCCTGTCTCGCTCTGCACGGTCCGCAGCGTCTCGGTGATGGTGTCGGTGTACGAGCCGAACAGCGCGGTCGCGGCCAGCACCGCCGTCGCGATCGCGATGCCTTTGGTAATCGCCTTGGTGGTGTTGCCGACCGCGTCGAGGTCGGTCAGCGTACGGGCGCCGGCCTCGTCGATGTCGCCGGACATCTCGGCGATGCCCTGCGCGTTGTCGCTGATCGGGCCGAAGGTGTCCATCGCGACGATGACGCCGACGGTGGTCAGCAGCCCGGTGCCGGCGAGCGCGACGGCGAACAGCGACAGCGTGACCGAGCCGCCGCCGAGCAGGAACGCGCCGTACACACCGGCGCCGATCAGCAGCGCGGAGTAGACGGCGGACTCCAGACCGACGCTGATCCCGGCGAGGATCACCGTGGCCGGGCCGGTCAGCGAGGTCTTCCCGATGTCCTGCACCGGACGCTTGTTGGTCTCGGTGAAGTAGCCGGTGAGCGCCTGGATCGCGGCGGCCAGCACGATGCCGATCACCACAGCGGAGATCGCCACCACCCGCGGGTCGGCGGTGACGGTGTCCGGAAGCGGGCTGTTCAGCTCGGTGAGGGTGCCCGGCAGGTAGAGCCAGGTGGCGATCGCGACCAGCACGGCGGAGATCGCCGCGGAGATGAAGAACGCGCGGTTGATCGCGGTCATGCCGCTGCGGTCGGAGGGACGCAGCCGGGTGATGAACACACCGATGATCGCGGTGATCACGCCGATGGTGGAGACGATCAGCGGGAACACCAGCCCGGCGTCGCCGAACGCGGCCTTGCCCAGGATCAGCGACGCGACCAGGGTCACGGCGTACGACTCGAACAGGTCGGCGGCCATACCGGCGCAGTCACCCACGTTGTCACCGACGTTGTCGGCGATGGTGGCGGCGTTGCGCGGGTCGTCCTCGGGGATGCCCTGCTCTACCTTGCCGACCAGGTCGGCGCCGACGTCGGCGGCCTTGGTGAAGATGCCGCCGCCGACCCGCATGAACATCGCGAGCAGCGCGGCGCCGAAGCCGAAGCCCTCCAGCACGGTGGGGGCGTTGCCCTCGTAGATCAGCACCACGACCGCGGCGCCGATCAGGCCGAGCCCGACGGTCATGAACCCGACCACGCCACCGGTACGGAACGCGATCGACATCGCGCCCTCCCGGCTGCCGTCCCGGGCCGCCGCGGCGACCCGCAGGTTGGCGCGGGTGGCGAGCCACATCCCGGCGCCGCCGATGAACGCGCTGAACGCGGCGCCCACCACGAAGAACAGCGACCGGCCGATGCGTACCGCCGAGCCGCCGTCGTGCACCGGCAGCAGGTAGAGCAGTACGACGGCGATCACCACGAACACGCCAAGGGTGCGGAACTGACGCAGCAGGTACGCCGACGCGCCCTCCTGCACCGCCTTGGCGATGTCCTGCATCTTCTGGGTGCCCTTACCGGTGCCGAGCACCGCCTTGACCAGCGCGGCCGCGAAGCCCAGCGCCACCAGCGCGATCACGCCGGCGACGATGACGTACGTCAGGTTGGCGCCAGTCAGGGATACCGCCTGCCCCCCGCCCTCGGCGAGATTGAGCACGGACATCCGTTAGTCCTCCTCATTGCGATCTTCACGGCCGGCCGGCCGGACGACGACTCGTGCGCCAGGTTGGTGCGACGCTCGCCGACCGGTGGGCACGCAGGGCGTACCCCCAGGTCAGCAATTCGCGGAGTCTAGCCTCCGGGCGTGCGCCGGGTCACAGGTGGCCCGTGGGATGTGCGATTAGCGTCGGGCGCGGGCTGCCCCGGCGCGCTCCCAGATAGCGGTCACCCGCGGCACGGTGGCGCGCCACAGCGGACGCCAGATCCAGCCGGGCAGGTAGCGGCTGCGTTCCTCGTGGGCTACCCGGCCGCGCGGGTGTTCGGTCCAGCCGGCGCTGCCGGGGCGGTAGTCACGGTGGTACTCGATGGCGTACAGGTGCTTGACGCTCTTGTAGCCGTAGTGGGCGGGCGCGACCAGCCGTACCGGGCCGCCGCGCTCGACGGGCAGCGACGCGCCGTCGAGGCGTACCACCAGCAGCACGTCGTCGGCCAGCGCATCGTCGAGGCGCAGGCACGAGCGGAAGCCGTCCATACCCCGCAGCACCAGCCACCGCGGACGCCGCGGCTCGACCAGCGCGGTGAGCTGCTCGTGCACGTCGCGGAACAGGTAACCGCCCCACGCGATGTCCCGGGCGGTCCAGGTGGTCACGCAGTGCAGGTCACTGCGCTGTGTTTTCAGGGGGTACGCCAGCGAAGCCAGCTCCAGCTGCGTGGGCCGGCGCACGTCCCCGGAGACGCTGAGCACCGGCCGGTCGGGCGGCGCCGTACGGCGGCCGGCAAACCGGGGCAACCCGAACGGTCGCCATTCGGCGGCACGCTGCCCCGGAGGCAGTGCGGCGGTGTCGGTCATGGCGGCGACGTTAGCCCCAGCCCGTCGCGGGCGCGGTGACGCCCATTACTCGGCAGCGGTGGCGTGTTACCCGGCCGGGGTGGCGTGCCAGGACATGCGGACGACGGTGCCGGCGCCGGGGCCGGTGCTCGGCCCCACTTCGAGATCGTCGACCAGGCCGGCGAGCAGCGCCAGCCCGACGCCGACGGCGACGGTCTCGTCCGGGAACGCGTCACCGCCGGGCGGCTCCTCCCGGGCGGCACCCACCAGCGCCAGCGGATCCGGCAGCGCGCCGTTCTCCAGTCGGGTCTCTGCCGGCGCGCGGTCCATGACGCGTACCTCGAATCGGGCACCGTCGGTCATCTCCACCTCGACCAGCTCGCCCAGCCCGTACAGTCGGTGCAGTGCGACCGCCCGCGAGCAGGCCTCACCGACGGCCAGCCGTACCTCGTCGAGCAGCCGCTCCGGTACGCCGGCACGCCGCGCCACCGCCACCGCCACCAGTCGGGCGGTACGGACATGCGCGGGCGCGGGGGAGAACCCCAGGCGGACGGTGGGCATGATCAACTGCCGGGTGCAGGCGGGACGCTCGCTCCCGTCGGGTCATCGGGATCGTCCGGTGCGCGTCCGGGCTGATCTGACCCCTGCTCGTCACTCCCCGTGACGGGCCCCTTATGGCCCTCTTGGCCCACCCGGCCGGCCTGGCCCGCCTGGTCCGGTGCCGCCTGGCCTGGTGCCGGCTGGTCTGGTGCCGCCTGGTCTGGTGCCGCCTGGTCTGGTGCCGCCTGGTCCGGTGCCGCCTGGTCCGGTGCCGCCTGGTCCGGTGCCGGCTCGGCCACCCGGGCTGCCGCCTCCACCGAGGGGTGGATGTCGAAGAAGCTGGCCAGACCCGTGATCCGGAAGATCTTGAGGATCCGCTCCTGGGTGCACACCAGCACCAGGTGCCCGCCGCGCGCCCGGATCCGGCGCAGCCCACCGACCAGTACGCCGAGCCCCGTGGAGTCGAGGAACTCCACCGCCTCCAGATCCACCACGATCTGCCGGGCGCCGTCGGCCACCAGCTCGAGGAGACGCTCCTTGAGCTTGGGCGCGGTGTAGACGTCGATCTCACCACCGACTTCAAGCACTTGCTGATCCGCGACGGTGCGTGTCGTAAGTGACAGCTCCATGCAGATACCTCCCGACGCGGTCGCATGCGTCATCGGCGCGACGCCCTGCCGACATCCAACCACCGCGCGCCCACCAACGCGATCGCTACTCCCCGACACCCCGTACCTCCGCCGCTCAAGCCCGACTTGGGGCCCCAAATGGCACCTGAGAAACGGAAAAAACGGACGCGAGAGCGACCATTTGGGGCCCCAAGTGCGATGCGTCGCCCGCGAGGCCATCGCAGTGCGCGGCCGCGCCGCCCCCGCCGGGGGCGGGGAGGGCGCGGTGGGGATGTCGGGGGGTTGTGTCAGGGTGCTGGGGTGAGCGCGATTCCGGAGCCCGGGGAGCTGCTGCGGCGGCTGACCAGCGGCCGGCGCGCCGAGGACGGGCCGGTGACACATGTGGAGCGGGTG
>JBOGDG010000179.1:0-6709 GCA_050701655.1 Micromonosporaceae bacterium | reverse complement strand
GCCGTACCGTGCCGCCGTCGATCAGCGGCACCCCCCAGCGCCGGCAGAACACACCGAAGACCGCCGACGGATCGGCCACCCGCAGGTCGGCCCACACCGCCAGCTCCAGTCCCCCGGCGACCGCGCACCCGTCGACGGCGGCGATCACCGGCTTGCCGAGCAGCAGCCGGGTCGGCCCCATCCCGGCGGGGCCCTCACCGGGCGGCCCGATGTCGATCTGGCCGGTGGTGACCGCCTTCAGGTCGGCGCCGGCGCAGAAGTGGCCGCCGCGCCCGTACAGCACCGCGACCGACTGGTCCGGGTCGGCGTCGAAGGCTTCGAACGCCTCGGTCAACTGCGCCGCGTGTACGGCGTCGACCGCGTTGCGCACCTCGGGGCGGTCCAGCGCGACGATCGTCACCGGGCCGCGGCGCTCCACGTGGACCGCCATCACCGGATCCCGGGCAGCGCGCGGTCGAGGATCCCGCCGAGATCCGCCGAGCCGGGCAGCGTCCCGTACGCGTGCCCCCAGTCACCGCCGAGCCGCGAAGCGCAGAACGCGTCGGCGACCGGGGCGGGCGCGTGGCGTACCAGCAGAGAGCCCTGCAACGCCAACGCCATCAGCTCCACCAGCCGCCGCGCCCGGCTCTCGATCGCGTCCCGGTCGGACAGCTCGCGCTCGATCCGCACCAGTACGGCGTCCAGCCGCGCGTCGGCGCCGCGTACCGCAGAAAGCTCTGTCAGCAGCGCCTCGGCGGTGGCGGGCTCGCTGCCCAGAGCGCGCAGTACGTCGAGCGCGTTGACGTTGCCGGAGCCCTCCCAGATCGACAGCAGCGGCGCCTCGCGGTACAGCCGGGGCATCCCGGAGTCCTCGACGTAGCCGTTGCCGCCGAGGCACTCCAGCGCCTCGGCGGTGAAGTCCGGCCCGCGCTTGGTCACCCAGTACTTGCCGATCGCGGTGGCGATCCGGCGGAACGCCCGCTCGCCCTCGTCGCCCCGGATCGCGCGGTCGGCGGCGCCGGCCAGCCGCAGCGTCAGGGTGGTGGCCGCCTCCGACTCCACGGCGAGATCGGCCAGTACGTTGCGCATCAGCGGCTGGTCGATCAGCCGGGCGCCGAACGCACTGCGGTGCGCGACGTGGTGGGCCGCCTCGACCAGCGCCTTGCGCATCAGCGTCGCGGTGTTGGCGACGCAGTCCAGCCGGGTGTAGTTGACCATCTCGATGATCGTCTTGACGCCGCGCCCCTCTGGGCCGACCAGCCAGGCGACCGTACCGTCGAACTCCGGCTCCGACGACGCGTTCGACCGGTTGCCGAGCTTGTCCTTCAGCCGCTGGATCCGGAACGTGTTGCGGCTGCCGTCGGGAAGGATCCGCGGTACCAGGAAACACGACAGCCCCTCCGGCGCCTGCGCCAGCACCAGGAACACGTCGCACATCGGCGCCGAGGTGAACCACTTGTGCCCACGCAGGGTGTAGACGCCGGGCTCGGCGGTGGGGGTGGCGACCGTGGTGTTGGTACGCACGTCTGAGCCGCCCTGTTTCTCGGTCATCCCCATCCCCGCGAGGATGCCGCGTTTGCTGGTCGGGATCCGCAGCCCCGGGTCGTACACCCGGCTGGCCAGCAGCGGCTCGTAGACAGCGGCCAGTTCGGGCTGCTGCCGCAGCACCGGCACCGCCGCGTACGTCATCGCCATCGGGCACCCGTGCCCGGCCTCGGTGTGCCCCCACACCAGCGTGCCGGCGGCCCGCGCCACGTGGGCGCCGGGCCGGGCGTCGGTCCACGCCGTGGCGCCCCCACCCTCCGCGACCGCGACCCGCATCAGCTCGTGCCAGCTCGGATGGAACTCCACCTCGTCGATCCGGTTGCCGTACCGGTCGTGGGTACGCAGCTCGGGCGGATACCGGTTGGCCTGCTCGGCCCACCGCTGCGCCTCCTCACCGCCGGCCAGCACGCCCAGCCGGCGTACGTCGGGCTCGGCCCACTCGGCGCCCTCCCGGCGCAGCCCCTCCAGCAGCGCCGGGTCCTCCGACGCGTCGTACGGGGTCAGCGGTGGCGGCTGGTTGGTGACGGTGTGGGTGGCGTACGGCGACGCGACGGTGGCGACCATACCGCCGATATTACAAGTCTTCTACGGCCGCACAAGAGATGTAACAGTGCCTGCTGCCCCAGACGACCGCGAAGCTGTCCGCGTACGCGGTGCACAGGTCTAGTCGTCGGTGAGGTTGGTGAGCGCGTTGACCACCAGCGCCCTGGCATCCGGCCCGTACACCGCCATCTGGCGGAGCTGGTCAAACATCGTGGCGTAGAGGCGGATCTCGCGTGGCTGAGTGATGGAGAGACTCGCGGTGGTCGTCTCGACGCGCACGAGTGAGTTGTCGAAGATCCAGAAGCCCGACCCGGGGAAGCTGGTGCGCGGTGCCGTCGCGGGAACGATGCCGAGGCTCACTCTTGGCAGTGACATCACCGCGAGCACCCGGTCGAGCTGCCCGGCCATGGTGTCGACCGTCCCGACCTGAGCCCGCAGCGCCCGCTCCTCGAGCACGGTGACGAACCGCCGGTCACCCGTGTAGATCACCCGCTGTCGCTCCAGGCGCGCCTCCACCCCAGCTTCCAGGTCGTCGGGGACGCCGAGGAAGTCGATGAAGTACGCCAGGATCGCTGCAGAGTACTCAGCGGTTTGGAACAGCCCTGGAATCACGTCGTGCTCATAGATCCGGAAGACCCTCGTCTGTTCGTAGCGCGGAAGCGATGACTGGAGCATGCGCTTCATGCCGGCGCGCGCGAGCCGCCGCCACTCGACATACATCGATTCGATGGCGCGAGCACTGGCGATCAGGTCAGGAATCTGATCCTCGGTGCGACAGGCGATGCACCACGCCCGGATGTACCGCTCGGACGGAGCCTGCCGGCCATTCTCGACTCTGCTGACCTTGCTGAAGTGCCAGCCGATGATCTCCGCCAGGGCACGGCCCGTGAGACCCGCGTCTCTGCGGATCTCACGGAGCCGGGCGCCCAGGGCCTCGCGGGCCTGCGCGGCCGGGCTACCTGGCGCGGTACTCACTGTCCGGGATCGACAGTTTCCACACTGCCTCGAAGGCCGACCGACAGAGCTGGATGGCGTCGGGGTCCGTGGTGCTCTGGCGATCCACCACCAGCCCGTTGCCGGCGAAGTGCAGGAACACGACCACCTCGTTGTCGAAAAGCCAGAAGTCGTTGCCCGGCAGCGCGACAGTGGAGACCCGATTGCGGGGAATCCACCGGATGTCCTCGCCGGCCTCCGCGAAGAGGTTGGAGTCGTAGAGCACCCACTTCTGATAGTCCGTGACCGGCTCCGATACGATCCGCGCTCGCCGGAACGCCTTCCCGGCTTGCGTGCTGGCGCGCACCATGTCGAACCAACACTGGAGCCACTCGCTGTCGTCCGGCTCGCCGGCAAGCCACTTACGCAGATGAGGCAGCTCGACCTCGGTCCCGTAGGAGTCACGCATCTCCAGGTGGAGGGCGTCCCGCTTGAACGATCTGAACAGACCGTTGAACTCCTCGTATGAGATGCGCTTCATCTACCCTCCGATCAGGAGCGCTGCAACCGCCGGCTTCGAGACCTCCACACAGGTCTCGTGATCGGGGATGTCCATCTGCCCAAGCGCCTCGGCGTCCGTTATCCGGACTCCCCTGACGATGTAGTTACCTTCTGCTGTCACATGCACGATCGGGGGCGCCAGGTTCGTAACCTCGCCGCTGAGATCGTCTTTGGCAAGGTGGATCATGAGCTTCGCCGGCACTTCCACCAGCGTCTCATGATCCGCCAGCGTGATCGTGGCCAGGATGTCGGGGTCGGTCACGATCCAACCCTGGACGACGTATGAGGCACGATCGGTGGCGTAGAGAGTCGGTGACTCACCCGGCTTGGAGTCCTTGCCGAGGAACTTCAGTTGCATCGCTGATCCCCCTGTCGAAGCGTTTGCGACTGTTGCATATGGAGGAGAGCTTCCGGCCCCGGCGATGCTCCTGTCAACAGCACGGCACCTCTCGTTGCAACGTTCTGCAACACGCTTGATGTAGCCGAGTTTGCGGCCTTAGCGTCACTTGGCATGCACGGAGAGCAGATACCTGAAGGCCGGCCTGACGCCGCGGGGCGGCTGGACGCGCCGGGCTTGCTGCACGAGATGGGCGTCAAGGCGCAGGCCGTCGCGCTGACCATGTGGAAGCACGAGATCGTGGCGTCGCTCGGCGTGTGCAAGGCGTGCGGCCGGTTGCCGGCGCGCGAGCTCCCGCTCTTCGGGCCACGTTGCGAGATCGCGGTCGATCTCTGGGATCTCGCCCAGGTCGCCATGCGGGGGCTCGTCGCGGCGCCAGATCATCACACGCCTGGGAGCATTCCCGCGGTCGGGCGGGCACGCGTACCCGCGAAAAGGGACTGAGTGCATTGGCCGTGAGGTACGCCGTTGTGCTGACCCGAATCCGCCCGGACTATCCGCGCAACGAGCGGGTGTTCCCTGAGGGCGTCATCTGTCGCTGCGTGTTCGGCGACCGGCCGACGGCGACATGGACTGCCGACACGTGGGCCGCGAGTCAACCCGTCCGGGTCGGACGCGAGCGGGTGAAACTGCAGGTCGTTGACAACGAGAAGGACGAGCTCTCGGACCTGGGTTCAGCCGCCTTGGCTTCGGTTGACGCCGGCACTGGTGGTTGACGCCGGCGCCGGCCGCCCCTTAGCGTCCGGCACCTACGGATGCGTCTACTGCGGAGTGCCCTGGTGGAGCCAGACGAACCACCGTCTCCGGCCCGCCGACCCCGGGCCGTGCTGGCGATGTCTCAGGACGCGTTCGGGGCCGCGTTCCCGGAACCGTTGCGGTCACGGCTGCAGCGGATCGTGGAGCTGGGCTCCGGCGGTCTGCTGACCGACACCACCACACCCGAAGCCCGCGTCGCGCTCGGCGACGCCGAGGTGCTGGTCACCGGCTGGGGCTGCCCACCGCTGGACGCCGGCACGCTGGACCATGCCCCGTCGCTGCGGGCGATCGTGCACACCGCGGGCTCGGTGAAGGCGTTCCTCGACGCGTCGGTGTTCGACCGGGAGATCCGGATCTCCTCGGCCGCGGAGGCGAACGCGGTACCGGTCGCGGAGTTCACCTTCGCGGTGATCGTGCTGGCCCGCAAACGCGCCTTCCGGCACGCGTACGGCTACCGCGCCGTACGACGCCGTCCCGACCTGGAGCTGGCCGGCGGGTACGGCACCCGCGGCGTGGTGATCGGTGTGGTCGGCGCCTCCCGGATCGGCCGGCGGGTGCTGGGGCTGCTCGAGGCGCTGGACGCCACCGTGCTGCTGCACGACCCGTACCTCGACCAGGCAACGGCCGGCGACCTCGGAGTCGAGCTGGTGGGGCTCGACGAGCTGATGAGCCGATCCGAGGTGGTCACGCTGCACGCGCCCGCGATCCCGGAGACCCGTCACCTGATCGACCGCCGGCGCCTCGGCCTGCTGCCCGACGGCGCGATCCTGGTGAACACCGCACGCGGCTCGCTCGTCGACCACGACGCGCTGATCGACGAGCTCACCACCGGACGCATCGACGCGGTACTCGACGTCACCGATCCCGAGCCGCTGCCACCCGAGAGCCCGCTGTACGACTTGCCGAACGTGTTCCTCACCCCGCACCTGGCCGGCGCACTGGGCAACGAGGTCGCCCGGCTCGGCGAGAGCGCCCTCGACGAGCTGGACCGGTACGCGGCCGGAGCGCCGTTCGCGTACCCGATCCGAGCCGAGGAGTTCCACCGCATCGCGTGAGCGCCCCGAGCCGAATCGCACGAGCGGCCAGGGCCGAATCTCGTGCGCCTCGCGGGCCGGGAGCGGATTAGTATCGGGACATGACCTGGCGATGTTGATCCCCTACCGGGCAGCGACCACGATCCACGCGACGTCTGACCGTCGCGCTCTACGCGTACAGCTTCTGCGGCGACTTCGTGTTGCTCTACCCGGTGTACGCGCTGTTGTTCACCGACACCGGGCTCTCCGTTGCCCAGGTCTCCTCGCTGTTCGGTGATCTGGTCGGTCACGGGTCTGATCCTGGAGGTGCCGTCCGGCGCGCTGGCTGACGCGCTGTCCCGCCGGCTGCTGCTGATCGTCGCTCCCCTGCTGGCCGCCGCCGGATACGCGCTGTGGGTGCTGGCGCCGTCGTACTGGGTGTTCGCGCTGGGGTTCGTGCTGTGGGGCGCGTGCGGCTCACTGCAGTCCGGCGCACTGGAAGCCCTGGTGTACGAGGAGCTGGCGCACCGCGGTGCCGCGGAGGCGTACCCCCGGCTGATCGGGAGGGCCAAGGCGATCGGGCTGGCCGCGATCATGCTCGCCACCGCCGCCGCCGCACCGGTGTTCCCCTGGCGCGGCTATCCGGCGGTGGGCGTCGCCAGTGTCGCGGCCTGCGTGGCGGGCACGCTGGTCGCCACGGCGCTTCCGGAGCACCGCGCCCCGGTCGACTCCGGCGATGCCGAGCTGGGCTACCTCGCGACGCTGCGCGACGGCGTGATCCACTCCTGGCGGCAACCCGCCGTACGCGCCGCGGTGCTGCTGGTCCCGGCGGTCAGCGCCACGTACGGGGCGCTGGAGGAGTACACGCCGCTGCTGGCCAGAAGCACCGGCGTGGCCGACAGCACGGTGCCGCTGCTGGTACTGCTGGTCGAGGCGGGCGTGGCCGTCGGCGGCCTGCTCGCGTCCGCCGCCGGCCGGATGC
>JBOGDG010000178.1:0-6722 GCA_050701655.1 Micromonosporaceae bacterium | reverse complement strand
TCACCGACCGGGACCGCCGGCTCGGGATCGCCGAGACCGACCTGGTGGAGCGGGAGGCGGCGCTCGCCGTACGCGAGGACCGGCTCGCCGACGTGGAAGCCGAGCAGCGCCGGGAGCTGGAGCGGGTCGCCGGGCTGACCGCGGCGACGGCGAAGTCCGAGCTGGTCGAGGCGATCGAGGCCCAGGCCAAGCGCGACGCCGCGATCCTGGTACGCGACATCGAGACCGACGCCCGGCAGACCGCCGACCAACGGGCGCGCCACATCGTGGTCGAGTCGATCCAGCGGGTCGCCAGCGAACAGACCGCGGAGAGCGTGGTCAGCGTGCTGCACCTGCCCAGCGACGAGATGAAGGGCCGGATCATCGGGCGGGAGGGCCGCAACATCCGGGCCTTCGAGTCGGTCACCGGTGTCAACCTGATCATCGACGACACCCCCGAGGCGGTGCTTCTCTCCTGCTTCGACCCGGTACGCCGTGAGGTCGGCCGGCTCACCCTGGAGCGGCTGGTGCTCGACGGCCGGATCCATCCGCACCGCATCGAAGAGGTGTACGACGACTCCAAGGTGGAGGTGGACCGGCTCTGCCAGCGCGCCGCCGAAGACGCGCTCGTGGAGGTCGGGATCACCGAGCTGCACCCCGAGTTGGTCACCCTGCTGGGGCGGCTTCGGTACCGCACCAGCTACGGGCAGAACGTACTCAAGCATCTGGTGGAGACCGCGCACATCGCCGGCATCATGGCCTCCGAGCTGGGGCTGCAGCGGGGGCTGATCAAGCGGTGCGCGTTCCTACACGACATCGGCAAGGCGCTCACGCACGAGGTCGAGGGCAGCCATGCCCTGATCGGCGCCGACCTGGCCCGCAAGTACGGCGAGGACGAGGCGGTGGTGCACGCGATCGAGGCGCACCACAACGAGGTGTCCCCGCAGACCATCGAGGCGGTGCTCACCCAGGCCTCCGACGCCTGCTCCGGCGGCCGTCCCGGCGCCCGCCGGGAGAGCCTGGAGGCGTACGTGCAGCGGCTGGAGCGGATCGAGGAGATCGCCAGCGGCAAGCCCGGTGTGGAGAAGGTGTTCGCGATGCAGGCCGGGCGCGAGATCCGGGTGATGGTCCGCCCCGACGACGTGGACGAGATCGGCGCGGCGGTGCTGGCCCGCGACGTGGCGAAGCAGATCGAGGAAGAGCTGACGTACCCGGGTCAGATCCGGGTCACCGTGGTACGCGAGTCCCGCGCCACCGAGATCGCCCGCTGACCCAACCGGGACACCCCTTCCACTTGGTGGGGCAAACGGTCGTTCGCGCGTCCGCTATGCCCGCTTCGGAACGACCCTTTGCCCCACCAAGTTGAGAGCGCCTACGGCGATTGGGTGGGGTGGACGCGGAACGGGCGGAGGTGCGACCAGCACCTCCGCCCGTTGGATGCCCCAGATCAGCGACCGGCGTCGCCACCCGCGCCCATCGTCCCTACCGCGAAGGATTGGTCGGCTCCGCCGTCGGGATCGACTGGCAGCGGTGCCACCGGGATCCCCTTCTTGCGGCCGCCTTCGCGCATCCGGCGCTCCAGCCAGTGGGCGAACCACGACAGGAACAGGCACATGCTGATGTAGGTCGCCCCGACGATCAGGTACGTCGGCACGTACGGGAAGCCGAAGACCAGCCGGCCGCCGATCTCCTTGCCGACGTCCAGCAGCTCCGGGTACGTGATGATGAAGCCGAGTGCGGTGTCCTTGAGGAGCACCACCAGCTGGCTCACGATCGCCGGCAGCATCGACCGCACAGCCTGCGGCAGCAGGATCGAGACCGTCACCTGCGTTTTGCGCATCCCGAGGGCGTACGCCGCCTCCGACTGCCCCCGCGGTACGGCCAGGATGCCGGCGCGGAAGATCTCCGCCAGCACCGAGCCGTTGTAGAGTGTCAATCCGAAGACCACCGCCCACAGTGAGCTGATCTGCAGGCCGTAGAACAGGAAGAACATCAGGATCAGCAGCGGGATGGCGCGGAAGATCTCCACCACCCAGACCGACGGCGCCCGGAACGCCACGCGGTCGCTGAGCCGGCCGGCGGCGAAGAACGCGCCGACCAGCAGCGCGAGCACGGCGGCGATCCCGGCCGCCTTGAGGGTCGCCACCAGGCCGGCGACGAGCTGCAGTTGGATGCTCCTGAACTGGAACTGCTGCCACAGCCTGGGTTCGAACTGGCCGGATCTGTCGAACATGTAGTACACGTAGCCGACCAGCCCGATGACCGCGACGACCGTCAGGACACCGATCACCCGGTTGCGGGTCCTGGCCCGCGGGCCAGGGATGTCGTACAGCACCGAGCTCATCGCGCCACCGCCCACTTACGCTCCAGGGCCCGCTGCGCGTACACCAGCGGGACGATAATGATCAGGAAGCCCACCATGATCCAGAGCAGGGTCATGAGCTGGCTCTCGCCGCGTTCGGACATGTTGGCCCGGATCGCGCCCGCCTCCAGCACCGAGAAGCCGGCGGCGACCGTGGTGTTCTTCAGCAACGCGATCAGCACGCTCGCCAGCGGCGGCATGATCGCGCGGAACGCTTGCGGCAGCACTATCAGACCGAGCACCTGGGCGAACGTCATGCCGACCGCCCGGGCCGCCTCCGCCTGGCCGGGGTTGACGGTGTTGACGCCGGAGCGGACCACCTCACAGATGAACGCGGAGGTGTAGAGGATCAGAGCGATGTACGCGGCCGTGAAGAACGACTTCTGGCCGAAGGTCTCCGGAAACACGATCCCCAGCTTCGGCGCGGCGAACGCCATGAACGCGAACACCAGGGTCAGGGGAGTGTTGCGGATGGTGTTGACGTACACGGTGCCGAAGGCCCGCATCGCGGGGACCGGGGAGACCCGCATCGCGGCGAGCAGCGTACCCAGGATCAGTGCGCCGGTGCCGGAGATCAGGAATAGGTAGATCGTGCTCAGGAAGCCCTGACCGAACAGGTCCCAGTTGTTGTTCAGGGTGTCCCAGAAGGTGCTCAGGGTATTCATCGTGTCCTCGTGGTCTGACGGGTCGACGGGCCCGTGAGGAGACATGGCCGGTGACGAGACGTGGCCCATTTACGACTGGTGGGCGCGCAATCGGTACTGCGCGCCCACCAGCTACCAGGTCAATCTGGCGAGATCGTGAGGCCGGGCCGTTCATCCGACGCCGGCGCTCACGCATCGCGCCGCTACCAAGCAGATCAGTAGCGGTCCACCGTCGGCGGCTCCGCGGTGGCGCCGGAGCGGCCCAGGGTGCCGTCGTAGATGGTCTGCCAGGTGCCGTCCTTGACGGACGCCTCGATGATGTCGTTGACCTTGTCGCGCAGCACCTTGTCCTCCAGGGCGATGCCGATGCCGTACAGCTCCTCGCTGAAGGTCTTGCCGACGACCTTGAGCTGGTCGGGGGCCTGGCCGGCGTACCCGGCGAGGATCGCGCCGTCAGTGGTGACCGCGTCGACCTTCTTGTCCAACAGCTGGGTGACGCACTCGGAGTAGGTCTGGAACTCGACGATGTCCTTCTCGTCGGAGAAGCCCTCGTCCTTCATCCGCTGGATCGAGGTGGAGCCGGTGGCCGAGCAGATCTTCTTGCCCTTGACGTCCTCCGGGCCCTTCATCGAGTCGTCGTCCTTGCGGACCAGGAGGTCCTGGCCGGTCACGAGGTACGGGCCGGCGAACGAGATCAGCTTCTTGCGCTTGTCGGTGATCGAGTACGTGCCGACGTAGAAGTCGACCTCGCCACCGGCGACCGCGGTCTCGCGGCCCTCCGACGGGACCTCCTTGTACTCGATCTTGTCGACCGCGACGCCGAGCTGCGTGGCGATCAGCTGGGCGAACTCGATGTCGAAGCCGCAGCGCTTGCCCTCGGTGTCCTTGTAGCCGAGGTTGGGCTGGTCGGCCTTGACGCCGACGACGACCTTGCCGGCCTTGGAGATCCGGTCGAACGTGGGGCTGCCGGACAGCTTCACGTCGGTGGCCGGGGTGAGCTCCGCGTCGGAGAACTCACATTTGTCGGACGGGGCACCGTTGCCGTTGCCGCCTCCGGTCGGTTCGCCTTCCTTGCCGCAGCCCGATACGAGCAGCGCGGCGACGCCTAGTACGGCGGCGATGGTACGGATACGCATTGCGTTCCTTCCTTCGTGGGTTCGCTGGTGTTTCTGGGGAAGCCTGGTGACTTCTCAGTCTGGTGACTTCTCAGTCTGGTGACTTCTCAGTGGGTCAGGATCTTGGACAGGAAGTCCTTCGCCCGCTGCGACTGCGGGTTGGTGAAGAACTGGTCCGGTGATGCCTCCTCGACGATCTGGCCGGCGTCCATGAAGAGCACCCGGTTGGCGGCACGCCGGGCGAATCCCATCTCGTGGGTCACCACGAGCATGGTCATACCGTCCTTGGCCAGCGCGACCATGACCTCCAGGACCTCGTTGATCATCTCCGGGTCGAGCGCGCTGGTCGGCTCGT
The DNA here is from genome assembly GCA_050701655.1 of Micromonosporaceae bacterium. Taxonomy (GTDB): domain Bacteria; phylum Actinomycetota; class Actinomycetes; order Mycobacteriales; family Micromonosporaceae; genus WHSM01. Next base: position 2,267 of record JBOGDG010000178.1, on the reverse strand, counting down.
CGAAGAGCATCACCTTCGGCTGCATCGCCAGCGCCCGGGCGATCGCCGCCCGCTGCTGCTGGCCTCCGGAGAGCTGTGCCGGGTACTTTTCGGCCTGGTTGCCGATGCCCACCCGATCCAGCAGCTGCATGGCTCGGTCGCGTACCACCGAGGATTTTTCTTTACGGACCTTGATGGGACCGAGGGTGACGTTCTCCAGGATGGTCTTGTGCGCGAAGAGGTTGAAGGACTGGAACACCATCCCGACCTCGCTGCGCAGCCGGGCCAGCGCCTTGCCTTCGCTCGGCAGCACCTGGCCCTCCAGCCGGACCTCGCCCTTGTCGATCGGCTCCAGTCGGTTGATCACCCGGCACATCGTCGACTTGCCGGAGCCCGACGGGCCGATCACCACGATCACTTCTCCGGCCTGCACGCTCAGGTTGATGTCCTGGAGCACGTGCAGCGAGCCGAACCACTTGTTGACGTCCTGGAGCACCACCAGGGGCTCACCGGTCGTTGGGGGCTGCTTGGGGAGTTCGGTCACGGTTGTATCGTCCACAGTTTCGCCCGGCCTCGCGTCTCGTTTCCGCAGAACCATGTCGTGGGGGTACGCAGCCCTAGCGGCGCGCGCCACCCCGGTTTCGGGTCACTTTAAGCCCCGTCTACCACTGTGAGTGAGCGTCGGCGGTCACGGAGAGGTAACACCCGCCCTGGGTACGGCTGGGTACGCGGCTCCGTGGCCGGCTACGCTCGCAGACGAGATGAGCGCTCCCACCGACACCCCGACGCGTACCTATCAGGTGCGTACGTACGGCTGCCAGATGAACGTGCACGACTCGGAGCGGATCTCCGGCCTGCTGGAGCAGGCGGGATACGTGCCGGCCGCCGGGGACGACGCCGACCTGGTGGTGTTCAACACCTGTGCGGTACGCGAGAACGCCGACAACCGGCTCTACGGCAACCTCGGGCACCTCGCCCCCACGAAAGCGGCCCGCCCCGGGATGCAGATCGCCGTCGGCGGCTGCCTGGCACAGAAGGACCGGGGCGAGATCGTACGCCGCGCGCCGTGGGTGGACGTCGTCTTCGGCACCCACAACATCGGCTCGCTCCCGACGCTGCTGGAGCGCGCCCGCCACAACGCCGAGGCCGAGGTGGAGATCCTCGAGTCCCTCGAGGTGTTCCCGTCGACGCTGCCGGCCCGGCGGGAGTCCACGTACGCCGGCTGGGTGTCGATCTCGGTGGGCTGCAACAACACCTGCACGTTCTGCATCGTGCCGTCGCTGCGGGGCAAGGAGAAGGACCGCCGCCCCGGTGACGTACTCGCCGAGGTGCGCGCGCTGGTCGACGAAGGCGTACTCGAGGTGACGCTGCTCGGGCAGAACGTCAACTCGTACGGGGTGGAGTTCGGCGACCGGTACGCCTTCGGCAAGCTGCTGCGCGCCTGCGGCGATCTGCGGGCGTCCGGGCTGGAGCGGGTGCGGTTCACCTCGCCGCATCCGAAGGACTTCACCGACGATGTGATCACCGCGATGGCGGAGACTCCGAACGTGTGTCACCAGCTGCACATGCCGTTGCAGTCGGGCTCGGACCGGGTGCTGAAGGCGATGCGGCGCTCGTACCGGAGCGAAAAGTATCTGAGCATCCTGCGCAAGGTGCAGGAGGCGATGCCGGACGCGGCGATCACCACCGACATCATCGTCGGCTTCCCTGGCGAGACCGAGGCCGACTTCGCTTCGACGTTGGAAATGGTGCGCGAGGCGCGGTTCGCCGGCGCGTTCACCTTCCAGTACTCCAAGCGCCCCGGTACGCCCGCTGCCGAGCTGCCCGACCAGCTGCCCAAGCAGGTGGTGCAGGAGCGGTACGAGCGGCTCGTCGAGCTGGTCAACGAGATCACGTGGCGGGAGAATCAGGCGCTGGTCGGCCGTACCGTCGAGGTGCTGGTCGCGGTCGGGGAGGGGCGCAAGGACGACGCCACCGGCCGGATGTCCGGCCGTGCCCGCGACGGCCGGCTGGTGCACTTCGCGGGTACGCCGTCCGTCCGCCCCGGGGATGTCGTGCAGACCACCGTCACCTACGGCGCGCCACACCATCTGGTGGCGGACGAGCCTCTGGTGGCGCATCGGCGTACCCGTGCGGGAGACATCGCGGCCGCCGCAGGGTCGGCGAAGGGCATAATGCTCGGTCTGCCGACGGTTGGTCCACCGCCGGCCGCACCGGGCCCCGGAGCCGCCACGGCCGGAGCCGCCACGACCGGAGCCGCCACGGCCGGAGCCGCCACGGCCGGAGCG
>JBOGDG010000177.1:0-6750 GCA_050701655.1 Micromonosporaceae bacterium | reverse complement strand
CGATTACATGTACGCCGAGTACGCCAAGGATCCCCGGATGCGCGCCAACATCGGGATCCGGCGCCGGCTCGCCCCGCTGCTCGACAACGACCGCAACCAGCTGCAGCTGTTCACCGCGATGCTGCTCTCGCTCCCCGGCTCGCCGCTGCTCTACTACGGCGACGAGATCGGGATGGGCGACAACATCTGGCTGGGCGACCGGGACGGCGTACGGACCCCGATGCAGTGGACCCCGGACCGCAACGCCGGCTTCTCCCACGCCAACCCGGGACGGCTCAACCTGCCGGTGATCATGGACCCGATCTACGGCTACCAGGCGGTCAACGTGGAGGCCCAGCTCAACTCCTCCACCTCGCTGCTGCACTGGACCCGCCGGATGGTCGAGGTACGCAAACGCCATCCCGCGTTCGCCGTCGGCCACTTCCACGACCTGGGCGGCTCCAACCCGTGCGTACTTTCCTATGTACGGGAGTACGCCGACCCCGACCAGCCGGCGCCGGACATCGTGCTCTGCGTCAACAACCTGTCGAGGTTCCCGCAGGCGATCGAGCTGAACCTGCGGCAGTGGGAGGGGCACGTACCGGTGGAGCTGACCGGGCGGGTGCCGTTCCCCGCGATCGGCGAGCTGCCGTACCTGCTGACGCTGCCCGGCCACGCGTTCTACTGGTTCCAGCTCACCCGCCAGGAGGTGCTCACGTGACCGGGCACGAGGAGCTCGACGCGCTCGCCGGCGCACTCGCGGGCTGGCTGCCGGAGCAACGGTGGTTCGCCGGAAAGGGCCGCGAGATCGCCAGCATCCGGATCGTCACGCACCTGACGCTCGCCTCCGACGACGACACCGGGCTCGATCACGCCGTGATCGAGGCGTCCTATCCGGACCAGAACACCGAGCGCTACCAGCTGCTCGTCGGGCGTACCCGGCAGCTGACCGAGAGGCTGGAGCACGTACGGATCGGCGATCTGCCCGGCGGCTGGATCGCGTACGACGCGCTGTGGGACGACGAGGCGGCGCACCGGCTGCTGCGGTGGATGTCCACCGACACCGCCTTCGACCACGCGGTGGTCTTCGCCGCCGAGCCGGACATCGAGTTCCCCGAGGGCGATGAGCTGCCGAGTCGGGTGGTGGATTCTGAGCAGAGCAACACCAGTGTGGTGTACGACGAGACCGCGATCCTCAAGCTGTTCCGGCGGGTCACCCCGGGGGTCAACCCCGACCTGGAGCTGAACCGCGCGCTCGCCCGCGCCGGCTGCGAGCACGTCGCCGCGCTGCTGGGCGCGATCGAGGGCGAGCTGGATGGCGAGCCGGTCAGCTACGCGATGCTCTCGGCGTACGCGGGTAACTCCGCCGACGGCTGGGCGATGGCGACGGCGAGCGTACGGGATCTGATGGCCGAGCAGGATCTGCGCGCCGACGAGGTGGGCGGCGACTTCGCGGCCGAGTCGCACCGGCTGGGCGAGGCGACCGCGGCGGTGCACGCCGACCTGGCGCGGATCCTCGGCACCGGGACGATGGCCGCGGACGCGCTGGCGTCCATGGCCGGCCAGATGCGGGCCCGGCTGGAGTCGGCGATCCGGGTGGTGCCCGAGCTGGAGCCGTACGAGAACGCGCTGCAGGAGGCGTACGCGGCGGTGGCGGACATCCCGGCGCCGCTGCCGATCCAGCGGATCCACGGCGACCTGCACCTGGGGCAGGTGCTGCGTACGCCGACCACGTGGCTGCTGATCGACTTCGAGGGCGAGCCGATCAAGCCGCTCGCCGAACGCGCCCGGCCGGACTCGCCGCTGCGGGACGTGGCGGGGATGCTGCGATCCTTCGACTACGCGGCGGGCCACCTGCTCCTCGCTGAGGAACAGGCGGCCCACCCCGACGACCACGACCGGCAGCTGCAGTTCCGTACCCACGAATGGGTCACCCGCAACCGGGACGCGTTCTGCGCCGGGTACACCAGCGCCGCCGGCGCCGACCCGCGTGGCGAAGCCGTCCTGCTGCGCGCGTACGAGCTGGACAAGGCGGTCTACGAGACCGTGTACGAGGCCCGCAACCGCCCGGCGTGGCTCCCGATCCCGCTCCGCTCCATCGCCACCACCCTCGGCTAGGCGCGCTGCTCGGCCGACGCGGCGGTCTCGACCGGGAGGCCGGCGCTCACCCAGTCCTCGATGCCGTCGCGGTACTTGCGGACGTTGGTGTACCCGAGTTTGAGCAGCGTCGTAGCGACTTGTCCGCTGTTCGGGCACGCCGGGTTTGAGCAGTACGTGACGATCGCCGCGGCCTTGTCGGGCAGCACGCTCGCCGCCTGCGCCACGGCGTCACCGGGCGCCAGCGGGACAGCGCCCGGCAGGTGCTGCGCCTCGTAGTACGCGCCGCCGAGCGCGTCGACCACGCTCACCTCGCCAGCGGCGATCGCCTGCTTCAGCTCGTCACGAGAGATGACGGCTACCATCGCAACCTCCTGAGTTAAGTGGACTAAAGTCCGGTTATGTGTTCGAACATAGCGGACCATGGTCCGGTTAACTAGGTTACGACGCGGAATGTGGCGGCCGTCTCGTACCCTCGCGGATGCCTAAACTGGCTCATGCCCGAACTGCCGACGATCGGCGCACCGCCCCGGGAGCGGGCCGACGCCGCCCGCAACCGGAAACGGATCCTGGACGCCGCGGACCGGCTGTTCGCCCGCAGCGGCGTCGCCGGGGTCTCGCTGGACGCGATCGCGGCCGAGGCCGGGGTCGGCAAGGGCACGCTGTTCCGCCGGTTCGGCAGCAAGGCGGGGCTGGCCTCCGCACTGTTGGACGAACGGGAGCGGGAGCTGCAGGCGGCGGTGCTCACCGGCCCTCCCCCGCTCGGCCCGGGCGCACCGGCGGCCGACCGGCTGCGGGCGTTCATCGCCAGCTACCTCGAGCTGCTGGAACACAACCTCGAGCTGGTGCACGTCTCCGAGACCGCCCACCCCGGCGCGCGGTACGACGTGGGCGCGTACCAGTTCTGGCGGCTGCACGTCAGCGTGCTGCTCGCCGAGCTCGACCCGGACCTCGACGCCGAGTACGCCGCCCACGCCCTGCTGGCGCCGCTGGGCGCCGACCTCAACCGCGCGCTCACCAACCAGGGGTTCGGCTACCAGCGGATCCGGGACGGGCTGACGGCGCTGGTAGAGCGGTTGATCGGCGGTACGCCGGCGCGCGAACCCTAGCCGGCTGTGATGCGATAACGGCTGGGATGCGATAACTCGGGACACTCCGCAACCGCGAGAGGGTGCGACAACCGCGAGGGGGTAGGGTGCCGCCGGTGACCGTGAGCAGCGAAACTCTCCACCTGCTGGTGTCCGGCAACCACAGCGATCCGCACGCCGTGCTCGGCGCGCACCCGGGCCCGGACGGCACCGTGGTACGCACCCTGCGGCGCGGCGCCGACGCGGTCTCCGTGCTCGACGCCGACGACGTGCGGCATCCGATGCGCGCCGTACACCCGGACATCTTCGAGGTGACGCTGCCGGACCCGCCCGGGGACTACCGGCTGGTGGTGGTCGACGACTTCGGCACCCGGGTGGTGGACGACCCGTACCGCTGGCTGCCGTCGATCGGCGACCTGGACCTGCACCTGATCGCCGAAGGCCGCCACGAACGGCTCTGGACCGTGCTCGGCGCCGTCCCCCGGCAGTACGACACGCCGCGCGGGCCGGTCACCGGCGTCAGCTTCGCGGTCTGGGCCCCCAACGCGAAGGCGGTACGGCTGGTGGGCGACTTCATCGGCTGGGGCCCCGACGACGGCTGGCCGATGCGCTCGCTGGGCGGCAGCGGGGTGTGGGAGATCTTCGTACCGGAGGCGGGCTCCGGCGTCCACTACCGGTACCGCATCCAGGGTCCGGACGGGGTGTGGCGGGACAAGGCCGATCCGCTCGCCACCGCCACCGACGTACCCCCGAAAACCGCTTCCAGGGTGTACGAGTCCCGCTACCAGTGGCACGACGGCGACTGGATGGGCGGGCGGCCGCAGCGACGCTGGTACGCCGAGCCGATGTCGGCATACGAGGTGCATCTCGGCTCCTGGCGCCCCGGGCTGTCCTATCGCGACCTGGCCACGCAGCTGGTCGAGTACGTGGTCGAGATGGGGTTCACGCACGTCGAGCTGCTGCCGGTCGCGGAGCACCCGTACGGCGGTTCCTGGGGATACCAGGTCACCTCGTACTACGCGCCGACGGCGCGGTTCGGTGAGCCCGACGACTTCCGGTACCTGGTGGACGCGCTGCACCGGGCCGGGATCGGGGTGATCCTGGACTGGGTGCCGGCGCACTTCCCGCGCGACGACTGGGCGCTGGCCCGCTTCGACGGCACCCCGCTGTACGAGCACCCCGACCCGCACCGTGGCGAGCAGCCCGACTGGGGCACGTACGTGTTCCACTACGGCCGCCCCGAGGTGCGCAACTTCCTGGTCGCCAACGCGCTGTACTGGTTGGAGGAGTTTCACATCGACGGGCTACGCGTCGACGCCGTCGCCTCGATGCTCTACCTCGACTACTCCCGCGAGCCCGGCCAGTGGCAGCCCAACGAGCACGGCGGCCGGGAGAATCTGGAGGCGGTGGCGTTCCTGCGGGAGACCAACACGCTGGCGTACGCGACGCACCCCGGCACGATGCTGATCGCCGAGGAGTCCACCGCGTGGCCCGGGGTCTCGCACCGGGTGGAGGACGGCGGGCTCGGCTTCGGCTTCAAGTGGAACATGGGCTGGATGCACGACACCCTGGGCTACTTCGCCCAGGATCCGCTCCACCGCCAGCACCACCACAACCAGCTCACCTTCGCGTTGACGTACGCGTGGAGCGAGAATTTCGTGCTCCCGATCAGCCACGACGAGGTGGTGCACGGCAAGGGCTCGCTGTTCGGGAAGATGCCCGGCGACAGCTGGCGGAAGCTGGCCAACGTACGGGCGCTGCTCGGCTACATGTGGGCGCACCCCGGCAAGCAGCTGCTGTTCTCCGGCTGCGAGTACGCCCAGCCGTCGGAGTGGAGCGAGGAGCGCGGCCTGGTCTGGTCCACGCTGGAGGATCCCGCGCACGCTGGGGTGCAGCGCTTCGTCGCCGACCTGAACCGGCTCTACCGAGACACCCCGCAGCTGTGGTCCCGCGACACCGAGCCCGGCGGCTTCGGCTGGATCGAGCCCGACGACGCCAGCTCCAACGTCTACTCCTTCCTGCGGTACGACTCCCACGGCGCCCCGGTCGCGTGCGTCGCCAACCTGTCCGGGGTGGCGCACCAGGAGTACCGGATCGGGCTCCCGGCGGCGGGCCGCTGGGTCGAGCTGCTCAACTCCGACGCGACCCCGTACGGTGGTTCCGGCGCCGGCAACCTGGGCGGCGTGACCGCCACCGACGAGCCGCTGCACGGCCTGCCCGCCTCCGCCGCCCTGCACCTGCCCGCCCTCTGCACCATCTGGCTCCGCCCCGCCCAGCCGTAGTGCCCGCCCCGCCCCTCCCGCCCCTCCCCCCGCAAGATCCCTGTTTGGGGAACAAATGTCGGGCTAGATGCCGAGGTTGTTCCCGAGACGGCGATCACCGCCTCAGGCGGGGCGGCGGCCGAGCAGCGCTGTGATGGTGCGGAGCACCTGGTGGGGGTGCTCGGTGAGATCAGCCCAGGTGAAGCGGAGCACCGTCCAGCCGGCCGCCACCAACCGGTTCTGCCGGATCCGGTCGTTGCGGAACCGCTCCGGCATCTGGTGGTACGCCCAGCCGTCGATCTCGATCGCGAGCCGCCACGACGGGAACGCCACGTCCACCACCGCGATCAACCGGCCGTCGACCATGACCCGGTAGTTCGGGCGCCATCCCGTGACGCCGGCACGACGCAGCAACGACAGAAATCTGCGTTCGGCGGCCGACCGCGCGCCGCCGGACGCCTCGTGCACCAGCCGTACGAGTCGCGGCGCGCCGTGACGACCGACGTGCGCACGCACCCGGCCGGTGAGGTCGGGCATGGTCGTCCACGTCAGCAGGAGTGCCCGGTCGAGCAGGTCACGCGCCGCCGGCTCCGGCAGCAGCCGCAGACAGTCGAACACCGCCCGCTCACGAGACGTGACCAGTACGCCGTCGACGAGCCTGACGTCCGTCCGCGCGAGCGGCTCCCGCAGCAGCCGTACGCCGGCCACCCGCGTCCGCTGGTGACGACCGACGGTGACACAGACCCGTACGTCGGGCAGGCCGAAGCCGTACCACCGGGCCGCGGACGGCCCCGAGAGGACCGCGCCCGGGATCGCCAGCTGGGCGGCGACGTCGCGCAACCGCGCCGTCGACGGCAACGCCGCCGGCGCGTACACCCGGCCGAGGACCCGGCGCCAATCGCCCCCGGCGAGCCGGCGGCGTATCTGGTCGTCCGAGAACCCGCACTCGCGGGCGTCGGTGCGGGTGAACAGGCCGTGCCGCTCGGTCATGACAACGCGCAGCTCCTCGGGTCCCACCCCGTCACCCTTTGCCGACGCACCCCCGACCGCAAACCCCCTCCACAGCCCCACCGCCCCGCTCCCCCCACCGACCGCCCCTCCCATCACACGCCCGAATCCAGGGAGATCGCCGTTGTGGGAACAGATACACGGGCTGACCAGCACTTCCGTTCCCGGAACAGCGATCTTGCCCGGGACCGGCCGTGCCGGACTGTCCACAGCCCCCGGTCCTTCCCGCTCCACCAGCCGGCACGGCGTCCAGCCGGCACGGCGTCCAGCCGGCACGGCGTCCAGCCGGCACGGCGTCCACCCGGCCGGGCGGCGCC
>JBOGDG010000176.1:0-6772 GCA_050701655.1 Micromonosporaceae bacterium | reverse complement strand
GCACTCGTGCGCTGCTTCGGGGACGCCGCTTCAGACATCGCCGGTGACCATTGGGGGCGCGCGCCACTGCTCTCCCGGGCCGGCGACCCCGGACGCGAATCCAGTAAGAGCTTCGACGACCTGCTCACCGTCGCCGCGGTCGACGAGCTGATCAGCCGGCGCGGACTGCGTACGCCGTTCCTGCGGATGGCCCGCGACGGGCAGCTGTTGCCACCGGCCCGGTACGCCGGCCCGGGCGGCGCCGGCGCCACGGTGCCCGACCAGGCGCTCGACGAGCGGGTGCTCACCGCGTACGCCGGCGGCGCCACCCTGGTGTTGCAGGGGCTGCACCGGCTGTGGCCGCCGCTGATCGAGTTCGCCCGCCAGCTCACCGGCGAGCTCGGCCATCCGGTCGGGGTGAACGCGTACCTGGCCCCGCCGGACAGCCGGGGCTTCGCCACCCACTACGACACCCACGACGTGTTCGTACTGCAGATCGCCGGTACGAAACGGTGGCGGGTGCACCCGCCGGTGCTGGTCGACCCGCTCGCCGGGCAGCCGTGGGAGGGGCGTACCGAGGAGGTGGCGGCGACCGCGCGGGGGCCGGCGACGTTGGACGCGGTGCTGGAGCCGGGCGACGCGCTCTACCTGCCGCGCGGCTGGCTGCACTCCGCGCAGGCCCGCGACGCGCTCTCGCTGCACCTCACCGTCGGCGTCTTCACCCTCACCCGGTACGCCCTTGTCGAGGCGCTGCTCGGGCTGGCTGCCGAGCAGCCGCAGCTGCGGCGCGGGCTGCCGCTCGGGATCGACGCCTCGGATCCGGATCAGCTCGGCCCCGAGCTGGACGAGACGTTACATACCGTGACCGAGTGGCTCGGCAGCGTCGATCCCTCAGTGGTCGCCGAGCGGCTGCGTCAGCGGGTCTGGCGGGCCAGCCGACCGGAGCCGCTCGCGCCCCTCGCCCAGGCCGAGGCGGCCCGCACGCTCAGCCACGACACCCGGCTGCGCGCCCGCGACCCGTACCGGTGGCGGCTCGAAGCCGGCGGCGCTGACCAGGCGGTTCTGGAAGTCTTCGACCGTACGGTGCGGATCCCGGCGTACTGCGAGCCGGCGGTACGGGCGCTGCTCAGCGGCCAGGTGCGGCGGGTCGGCGAGCTGCCCGGGCTGGCGCCGGACGACCAGCTGGTGCTGGCCCGGCGACTGCTCCTCGAGGCGGTCGTGGTACCTGTTGACCCGTGACCGGGAGTTATCGGTGTGCCGAGGCGGCGCTGCGGCGCGGCGATCCGCTGCTCGCCACCGCCCCACCCGTACGCCGCTGGCTGCTGATCGAGGAGCCCGGCGGCTGGGGCCGTGACGGCCTCACCACCTCACCGGTCGACTCCGGAATCGCCACCACCGTCGCGGCAAGAGCCAAAGCCGCGGGGGTACGGGTGCAGCTGATCCGCCGTCCCGGCCGCCGCCGCAACCGCCCCGCCCAGCGCCGGTACGCCATCGTGCACACCGAGCAGGACCGTTACCGCATCGACTGGGGCACCCTACGTACCGACGCCGACCTGCTCGACCTCCCCCTGGCCCGCGAGCCTGACCAGCCGCGCGCTGGGGCCGGTGCCGGGGCCGGGGCTGGCGCGGGGGCGGAGCCGATCTATCTGGTGTGTGCGCATGGACGCAAGGACGTGTGCTGCGCGATCCGGGGGCGGCCGGTCGCGGAGTATCTCGCCTCGCACCGGCCGGACGCCACCTGGGAGACCAGCCACGTGGGCGGCGACCGGTTCGCCGCCAACCTGGTGGTGCTGCCGCACGGGCTCTACTACGGGCAGCTCTCCGCCGACGCCGCGCTCGCCGCGGTCAAGGCGTACGAGGGCGGCCAGCTGCTGCCGGCACAGCTGCGCGGCCGCTGCACCCAGCCGATGCACGTACAGGCGGCGGAGTGGTACGCCCGGCTCGAGCTGTCGGAGACCCGGCGCGACGTACTGGCGCCGCACGCCGTGGCGCAGCTGGATCCGGCCACCTGGGAGGTGACGCTGGGCCGCGACGAGACCGAGGTGCGGGTGACGGTACGCGCGGGCGCCTCACCGCTGCCGGCGCAGCTGTCTTGCGGCAAGCCACACCCGCAGCACTACCGGACGTTCGAGCTGGTCGCGCTACGCGTCGGCTGAGCCAACCGCCGGACCAGAAGCCGCCTAGCCGGGTGCCGCGCCCGGCGCCGAGCCAGAAGCGGCAGCGCGGCGCCAGGTGACCACACCGAGCAGCAGGCCCCACAGTGGGGTGAGCAGCGAGACCAGCAGCCCGTACAGCAGGACCCCGGGGAACAGCTCGGCGTCGAACGCCAGCGCCAGCGCGGCGAGCGTGTTCAAGCTGCCCAGCACCACACCCGTCGCGCCCAGCCAGCCGGGATAGCCGGCCCGCAGCAGCGCGCCGCCGTACAGCACCAGGGGTACGCCCCACAGCGCCAGGATCGCGGTGAGCGAGGTGCCGCGCAGGATGGTGAACGTGATCTGCGCGGCGAGCACATGATCGGCCTTGTCCTCCGGTGGCGCGGCCTGCCACGCGTCGGCCAGCCCCGACCCGGCGACCCCGTCGATGGAGAAGTCGACGATGAACACCGCCGCCCCCACCAGCATGATCGCGCTCCCGACCCGGGCCAGCTGCCGCGCCCCACCCCCGGAGAAGCCGCCGGGGACGCCGCTGGAGACGCCGCTGCCCGAGGAGGCGCCGGTATCAGCCAGGGTGCCGGCCAGCGCGACCATGCCGCCGCACCAGGCGAGCACCCCGAGGACGGTCCCCAGGTGTACCAGAACGTACGAGTCGCGCTGGCTGATGAACTCCAGCGCCGCCTCCGGATGGGCCGCCGGCAGGTCACCGTGACCCATCCGGAAACCCGCGATCGCCACGGCGCCGAGCGCCAACGCCACCGCGCCGCTCCGGAGCACCGAACGTTCCGTCATCGCACACCCCCGTGGACTCGTGTCCGCTCAGGCTACGAGCAGGCAGGAGGCGCCCGCCAGCCTGACGGGCGCCTCCTCCGTGCCTCACTCCAGGGCGTGCCTCACTTCAGGGCGTGCCTCACTTCAGGGCGTACGCCCGGATGATCGTTTCTTTAACGGTGTTGCCCTTCTTGTCGGCCACGCTGGTACGCAGCGACACGTACTTCTTCCCGTTGGGGTGCACGATGTGCGCCAGCCAGCCGTCGCCGGGGTGCCAGCGGGTGACCCGTACCTTCTTCCAGGTCTTCCCGTCGTCGAAGGAGACCTCGACGGTGAGGCTCTTCAGCTTCACCTTGCCGGTGCCGGGCTGCCCCACCACCGTCACCGGGACCAGCTGCTTCTGGCCCGCCTTGGCCCGGTTGTACGTGTCCACCTTCGGCGAGAATCCGACGGTGATCAGCGGCAGCCGGGTCTCGGTACCGGTGGTGCCGGAGCGGAACGTCCAGGTGCAGGACAGCCGGGTCGAGAAGTCCGACACGCTGCGGGTGGCGTCCACCTTCAGCGCGTACGCGCCCTCGCCCGCCGGCACCCCGAACTCGCCGTACCCGGCCTCCGAGCTCTCGGCGACCTGCTTGCCGTCCTTGTAGAGCCGGGTCTTCGCGGTGTCCGTCAGCGAGAAGCCGGCGTGTCCCGCTCCGTCGGAGTAGACCGGGATCCCGACGAACATGTCATCACCGGTACGGGTCACCAGCGCCCCGGCCGCCGACGGGCCGAACGCCGCGGTGTTCCACTTCTCCGAGTAGACCCGGCCCGGCTTGTGCTTGCCGACGGCGCCGAGCTGGCTCCCCTCGATGTCGAACTCGTCGACCAGCCACAGCCCGTTCGACCACTCCACCCCGGTGGTGTTGTGGTACTCGGTACGGGTGATCGGCAACGGCATGTCGTACCCCGTCACCCAGCCGCCCACGTCCATGCCGGGCGGCTGCGGGAACCAGACCTTGACGCCGACCTGGCCGCTGCGCTGGGAGTGGTACGTGGACCGGACCGCCGCCAGATTCGCCTCGGACTCGTGCTTGGCGTACCCGGTCACCAGGTGGCCGTACTCGTAGTACGCGAGGTTGTAGACCCGGGTGCTGCGCGCCAGGTCACCGCCGGCGCCGGGCACCGCGAAGTTGGCGCTGATGTCGGAGAGCAGCTCGTCCTTGCCCAGCTCCGGGCCGAGGTGCCTGGTCGAGAAGCCATCGAACGCGTCGCCGAGCAGGGTGGCGCCGATCGCGCCTCTGCCGTCGTTGTAGAAGTGGGTGTACCCGACGATCGCGCTGAACGGCTTCGCCTCCGGACGATCCAGCGTCACCGACACCGGCTTCGCCTGGCTGGCGTCCACCGCCACGCTGCTGTCGCCGCCGACGTCGTACTTCGGGTACGTGAGCAGGCTGGCCTCGCGCTCGCCAGTGTTCACGAACGCCATCACGTGGTAGCGCCCCTTCGGCAGCCGCAGCCGCTCCGTACCGCCGCCTTCGGACGCGTCGAAGCTCCGGTTGCTGTCCAACCCGAAGACGATCAACCAGTAGTCGGTGGCCGGCTTGCCCGTACGGTCCTTCAGGTCGACGGTGAGCTGGTAGCTCTCCACCTCCTTGTTCACCGCCACCGGGGTGGTGACCCGGGCGTCGCCCGCGGTCGCGGTGAGCCACGCCGAGTAGTAGCCGTCGGGGCTCTGCACCCGGGTGTCGACGGTGACGTCGACGGTCGCGGTGCCACCCGCCGGTACGGTCACCCGCTCGGCCGACGCGGTGAAGATCCCCGCCGCGGCCGGCTGCCCGTCCGGGCCCCGGGCGGTCATCGCCAGCTCGTACGTCACCGGCGCGCTGCTCGGGTTGTGGTAGGTGACGGTCTTCGTGACCGGCTGGTCGTCGTCGTGTGGCCAGCTGGCGAGCGGTGCTGAGACCACCGCCGGGGTGGCGTACCCGGAGTGGGTGACGGCGCGGCCCACGTCGAGCCGGCCGGCACCCTGGGCGTGCGCCCCGAGCTCCGGGAGCGTCTTCGCCGACCCGACCAGCGCGGACTTGAGCGTGCCGGCCTTCCAGTCGGTGTGCTGCTGCGCCAGCAGCGCCGCCGCGCCCGCCACGTGCGGGGTGGCCATCGACGTACCGGAGAGGGTGGTGTATTTCTGTCCCGGCTCGCCGAGGAAGCCGTCCTTGGCGTTGGCCGCCACGATCTCCACGCCCGGAGCGGTGATCTCGGGCTTCAGCGCGCCGTCCCCGGTACGGGGGCCGCGGCTGGAGAAGTCGGCGAGCTGGTCATCCTTGGTGACGGCGCCGACCGCCAGCGCGGCGTCGGCGCTGGCCGGCGAGCTGAGCGTCTCGTCGCCCCCGGCGTTGCCGGCGTTGCCGGCGGCGATCACGAACAGCAGCCCGTGCGAGGCGGTGAGGTCGTTGACCGCCTGCTCCAGCGGGTCGAGCTGCGGGGTGTCGCCGCCGCCCAGGCTGACGTTGACCACCTTCGCCCCGGAGTCCGCGGCCCACTGCATGCCGGCCAGGATCGCCGACTCCTCACACCAGGCGTCGGCGCAGACCTTGCCGATCAGCAGCGTCGCGTCCGGCGCCACGCCTTGGTACTTCCCGCCACTGGCGGCACCGGTGCCGGCGATGGTGGAGGCGACATGCGTACCGTGGCCGACGGTGTCGTTCACGGTGCCGGAGCCGGAGAAGTCCTTCGACGCGCCGATCCGGCCGGTGAAGTCGGCGTGGGTGGCGTCGATGCCGGTGTCCAGCACCGCCACCTTCACACCCTTGCCGGTGTAGCCGGCCTGCCAGGCCGACGGCGCGCCGACCTGCGGCACGCTGCGGTCCAGCAGCGCCTTGCGCTTGCCGTCCAGCCAGATCCGCTTCACCCCGGCGCGCAGGTCGCGGCTGCCGGTGGTGACCGCGGACCAGAATTTTCCGGCGGTACGCTTCGGCTGCCGTACCGCGACGGCGTCCACACTGGACAGTTTCCGGGTGACGCTGGCGCCGCCGTCATCGGCGAGCGGTGCCACGCCCTCTGCGGTGGCACCCTGCACCAGCAGCGGCACGTCCTTGCGGTGCCGGTCGTCGTACCCGAGCTTCAGCAACGCGGTCACGTCGAAGAGCCGCCGGTCGAGCTGCCCCCGTTGGATCAGCCCGACCGCGTCACGGGGGATCACGTACAGGTGGCCCTCGATCCGGGTCACCGCGAAGGTGACGTGTCCCCGGCCCGCGCCCTTGCGTACCCGCGGCGTCTCGCGGTCGCCCCGCTGGTAAACGTCGACCCGGTCCCCGGTCACCAGCGTCACAGACCGGTACGACGAATCGCCCGACGGTGCCTGGTCGGGCTGTGCACTCGACTCCGCGTACACCGCGCCGGACGGCGGTATCCCGATCGCCAGCGCCGCGGCGAGCAGCAGTAGGCCGGCACGTCTCCCTGGAACCATGCGAATCCCCCAACGCAGTCAGGTGGTACGGCGGCACCGCCGCTCGGGCGGGGCGCACCCTTCTCCATTGACGACGCTCAATGGTCACGAAAAGTTGCAAGGTCGCATAGGCTTGGCACGTGCCCCGACGCCCACCGCGCCAGATCACCGAGCCCTTCGAGGTGCCGATGATGCCGTTCGCGGTGGCCGGCACCGTGCTGTGGGCACTCGCCGGTCTGGTGCTGCTCGTCTTCCGCGAGGAGCTGGTCACCAGCGGCCGCGCCAGCTGGCTATGGACCTGTCTCGCCGGCGTGCTCGCCGGGCTGCTCGGCATCCTCACCATGCACACCCGCGCCCGCCGCCAGCGCGGCTGAGAGCGGGCCCGGCAGCGACTCGGCCGGCGGTGGTCCCGCCGGCACCGGGGCGGGCGTCTGCCACCACA
>JBOGDG010000175.1:0-6773 GCA_050701655.1 Micromonosporaceae bacterium | reverse complement strand
CTGAAGGAGCGCGGTGTCGTGCTGCGCCACGACAGCTACACGCACTCGTACCCGCACTGCTGGCGGTGTGACACGCCGCTGGTCTACAAGGCGGTGTCCAGCTGGTTCGTAGCGGTGACGCAGTTCAAGGACCGGATGGTCGAGCTGAACCAGGAGATCAACTGGGTGCCCGGCCACGTCAAGGACGGCTCGTTCGGCAAGTGGCTGGCCAACGCGCGGGACTGGTCGATCTCGCGGAACCGGTTCTGGGGCTCGCCGATCCCGGTGTGGAAGTCCGACGACGACAACTACCCGCGGCTCGACGTGTACGGCTCTCTGGAGCAGCTCGAGGAGGACTTCGGGGTCAAGGTCGACGACATGCACCGGCCCGGGATCGACGAACTGACCCGGCCCAACCCGGACGACCCGACCGGTCGCTCGGTGATGCGGCGGGTCCCCGAGGTGCTGGACTGCTGGTTCGAGTCCGGGTCGATGCCGTTCGCCCAGGTGCACTACCCGTTCGAGAACCGGGACTGGTTCGAGCACCACTACCCCGGCGACTTCATCGTGGAGTACCTACCGCAGACCCGCGGCTGGTTCTACACGCTGCACGTACTCGCCACCGCGCTGTTCGACCGACCGGCGTTCCGCAACTGCGTGGCGCACGGCATCCTGCTCGGCGAGGACGGCCGGAAGATGTCGAAGAGCCTGCGCAACTACCCCGACGTGTACGAGATGTTCGACTCGTACGGCGCGGACGCGATGCGCTGGCTGCTGATGAGTGCGCCGGTGATCCGGGGCGGCGACACGCCGGTGACCGAGGCGGGGGTACGCGACTCGGTACGCCACGTGATCAATCCACTGTGGAACGTCTGGTACTTCTTCTCGCTGTACGCCAACGCCGAGGGGTACACCGCCCGCACCCGGGCCGACTCTGAGCACCTGCTGGACCGCTATGTCCTGGCGAAGACCCGCGAGCTGGTCGAAGCGGTGACCGCGGAGCTGGACGCGTACGACATCTCCGGGGCGTGCGAGGCGATCCGGTCCTACCTCGACGCGCTCACCAACTGGTACGTACGCCGTTCCCGCAACCGCTTCTGGTCCGGCGACCGCGACGCGTTCGACACCCTGGCGGCGGTGCTCAAGACGCTGTGCCAGGTGGCGGCGCCGCTGCTGCCGATGGTGACCGAGGAGATCTACCGGGGGCTCACCGGCGGCGGTTCGGTGCACCTGACCGACTGGCCGGACGCGTCCGGGCTGCCGGAAGACCACGACCTCGTCGCGGCGATGGACGCCACCCGGGAGGTCTGCTCGGCGGCGCTGTCACTGCGCAAGACCAGAGGCCTGCGGGTACGCCTGCCGCTGTCCTCGCTGACCGTCGCCACCGGCGACGCCGAGCGGCTGCGGCCGTTCGCCGAGCTGGTCGCCGACGAGGTGAACGTGAAGCAGGTGGTGTTCACCGAACAGCTCGCCGACTACTGCGAACAGATGCTCTCGGTGGTGCCGCGGGTGCTCGGGCCGCGGCTCGGCAAGGACGTGCAGCAGGTGATCAAGGCGGTGAAGTCTGGCGACTGGACAGTCTCCGACAGCCAGGTCACCGCCGGCGGCTTCACCCTGCAGCCGGGCGAGTACGAGCTGAAGATGGTCGCTCGCCAGGCCGACCGCTCTGCGCCGCTCGGGGACCAGGGCGTGGTGGTGCTGGACACCGAGGTGACGCCGGAGCTGACCGCCGAGGGGCTCGCCCGGGACGTGGTACGCGTCGTCCAGCTCGCCCGCCGGGACGCCGACTTCGACGTCGCCGACCGGATCGGGGTGGTGCTGGAGGCCCCGGACGAGGTGGTCGCCGCGGTCGAGACGCACCGGGAGTTCGTGATGGCCGAGACCCTCGCCACCGCGCTGGAGTACGGCGCCGCTGGCGACGGCTTCGCCGGCGAGGTCGGCGACGGCGTACCGGTGAAGGTCCGCGTCACCCGCAACTGAGCCGCACGCGAGGGCGCCCCCGGATCTTCTTACGGAGGTCCGGGGGCGCCGGTGTCGCTGCGGGTGCGGCGAGCGGTCAGGCCTTGAGGCCGTCCAAGGCCTTCTGCGCCTGCTCCTTGGCCACCTTCTCGCCGTCCTCCTTGGTGATGCCGTCCGGTTCACCCATGAAGACGTGGATGCCGATCCGGATCAGCGCGTTGTCGTCGAGCACGGTGAGGTCGTAGATCAGCGAGCTGCTGTACTCCGAGTCGTTCACGTAGCTGGAGAAGTACGCGGCCTCGCCGATTCCGGAGACCTCGCCGTTCTCCTTGCCAGAGCCCGTCGAGCCCTTCGCCGACTTCACGGCGCTGTCGTAGGAGTCCTTCATGTTGGAGTCCTTGCCGCCGACTGTGGCCGACAGGCTGATGCTGGCGCTGTCGTAGTCGCCGCCCTTGTACCGGGCTGAGCAGCTCAGGTACGACGAGTAGTCGCTCTTGTTCTCCGAGTGGTCGGGCTCCTTGTCCTGCTTGCTCGCCCACTCCTTCACCGCGTCGGTGTCGATCAGGTCGCAGGCGTTCTCGACGTTGGCCGCCGAGTACTTGCCACCCGCAGCCTCGGTGGTGCCGCCCCCGCCCGGGGTGCCGCCACCGCCCCCGCCACCGCGGTTGAGCAGCAGCGCGCCGACCACGATGATCAGCACCAGGACCACCACGCCGGCGACCCCGCCGATGATCCACGGCGTGGCGTTGCCGCTCTTCGCCGGCGGCGGTGGCATGCCGGGGGCGTTCGGGTCGTAGCCCGGAGGCGCCGAGTACGGCTCGGCGTACGGTGCCGGCGGAGACGAGTACTGGTCGGGGTAGCCGGGCTGCGGCTGCTGACCGTACTGGTCGTACTGCTGCGGCTGCTGACCGTACTGGTCGTACTGCTGCGGCTGCTCGTAGGCGGGAGGGCCGCCGGGATCCGACGGACCGCTGTACTGGGTCTGGTCCGCGGGGGACTGCCATTCGCCGCCCCCGGCGGGCCACTGACCACCCTGCCCGCCGTACGGCGGTTGCTGTGGTCCGGTCACTACGGCCTCCTTGCCCAACAACGTCAATAGTCATGGCACTGCGGTGAGCGCAGACGCGGCTACCGTGTCGGCTCACGATGGTAAGCGAGGAACGCGCACCAGTGCTTACTTTGACATAGCGCGTCACGTGGCGAGTGCCGTGGGGATGCAGTATGCGTCACCGTGTCGCGCCGAGCCACCCGGTCAGCCCCGCTCACGGCCGCGTGCCCGGGCGGCGGCCGGCCGCGTACCCTGGATAGGTCAATCGGCCAGATTCGTCCAGTCGGGAATATTTGTGCTGAGCGTTTTCGATCAACTGGAGCCGCTGCTCCCGAAGGTGAGCAAGCCGATCCAGTACGTCGGCGGCGAGCTCAACTCGACGGTCAAGGACTGGGATTCCGCCGCGGTCCGGTGGGCCCTGATGTACCCGGACGCGTACGAGGTGGGCCAGCCCAACCAGGGCGTACAGATCCTGTACGAGGTGCTCAACGAGCGCGATGGCGTGCTCGCCGAGCGTACGTACGCGGTCTGGCCGGACCTCGAGGCGCTGATGCGTGAGCACAAGGTCCCGCAGTTCACCGTCGACGCCCACCGCCCGGTACGCGCGTTCGACCTGTTCGGGGTCTCGTTCGCCACCGAGATGGGCTACACCAACCTGCTCACCGCGCTGGACCTGGCCGGCATCCCGCTCGACGCCGCCGACCGCGACGAGTCCCACCCGGTGGTGATCGCCGGCGGCCACGCCGCGTTCAACCCGGAGCCGATCGCGGACTTCGTCGACGCCGCGGTGCTGGGCGACGGCGAAGAAGCCGTGCTGGAGATCACCGACATCGTCCGCACCTGGAAGGCTTCCGGCAAGCCGGGTGGCCGCGACGAGCTGCTGCTGCGGCTGGCCCGTACCGAGTCGGTGTACGTGCCCCGGTTCTACGACGTGGAGTACCTCCCCGACGGGCGGATCCAGCGTGTGGTGCCCAACCGGGCAGACGTGCCGTTCCGGGTCAACAAGCGCACCACGATGGATCTGGACGCGTGGCCGTACCCGAAGAAGCCCCTGGTCCCGCTCGCCGAGACGGTGCACGAGCGGTACGCCGTGGAGATCTTCCGCGGCTGCACCCGGGGCTGCCGGTTCTGCCAGGCCGGCATGATCACCCGCCCGGTACGGGAGCGCTCGATCACCACCATCGGCGACATGGTGGAGCAGGGGATCAAGGAGTCCGGCTTCAACGAGGTGGGGCTGCTGTCGCTGTCCAGCGCCGACCACAGCGAGATCGCCGACGTCTGCTCCGGGCTCGCCGACCGCTACTCCGGCGAGAACGTCTCGCTGTCGCTGCCCTCGACCAGGGTGGACGCGTTCAACGTGACGCTGGCCGACGAGCTGTCCCGCAACGGGCGCCGCTCCGGGCTGACGTTCGCCCCGGAGGGTGGCTCGGAGCGGATTCGCCGCGTGATCAACAAGATGGTCAGCGAGGAAGACCTGATCCGTACGGTGGTCACGGCGTACTCGGGTGGCTGGCGGCAGGTGAAGCTCTACTTCATGGCCGGGCTGCCCACCGAGACCGACGAGGACGTGCTGCAGATCGCGCGGCTGGCGCACGAGGTGATCAAGGCCGGCCGGGAGGCCACCGGCTCCAGGGACATCCGCTGCACGGTGTCGATCGGCGGGTTCGTACCGAAGCCGCACACCCCGTTCCAGTGGGCCGCGCAGGCAGACCCGGAGACCGTGGACCGCCGGCTCAAGCTGCTGAAACAGGAGATCAACTCCAACCGTTCGCTGGGCCGCGCGATCGGCTACCGCTACCACGACGGCGAGCCCTCGATGATCGAGGGGCTGCTGTCCCGGGGCGACCGCCGGGTGGGCGCGGTGATCCGGCGGGTCTGGGAGCAGGGCGGCCGGTTCGACGGCTGGAGCGAGCACTTCTCGTACCAGCGCTGGGTGCAGTCCGCGGCCGACGCGCTGGAGCCGCTCGGTGTCTCGCTGGAGTGGTACACGCTGCGCGAGCGCGACGAGCACGAGGTGCTGCCGTGGGACCACCTCGACTCCGGGCTGGACAAGGAGTGGCTCTGGGCGGACTGGCAGGATTCGCTGTCCGAGGTGGAGCAGGACGATTGCCGCTGGACGCCCTGCTTCGACTGCGGTGTCTGCCCCGCCATGGACACCGAGATCCAGATCGGTCCCACCGGACGCAAGCTGCTGCCGCTCACGCCGGTCAGCTCCACATGACCCCTGCGGTGGTACGCCGTGCCGACGTCGCGGCGCTCGCCGCGCTGCGCCGCGCCTGGACCGACGAGCTGGCGGGCGCGCCGATCGACGATCCGGACTTCGAGCACACCTTCTCCGAGTGGTACGCCACCGAGCGCTCCCGCCGTACCAACTGGATCGCCGAAATCTCAGATGAGCCGGTGGGGATGCTCAACCTGGTGGAGTTCCGCCGGATGCCCAGACCAGGGCGGCCACAGAGCCGGTGGGGGTACGTGAGCAACGTGTTCGTGCTGGCGGCGTACCGCGACCAGGGGATCGGGGAGGCGTTGCTGGATGCCGCGATGAGCCACGCCCGGGTGCACGGCTACGCCCGCGTGGTGCTCGCGCCGTCGGAGCGCTCGGTGCCGTTCTACCGGCGGGCCGGCTTCGGTGAGGCCGACATGCTGCTGGCGCACCCGGCGGCGGGCGAGCCCGAGCCGGCGCCCAGCCAGAGCGAGCGGGCAACCAGTCAGAGCGCATCGGCGATCAGCCAGAGCGCACCGGCGACCAGCCAGAGTTGAAAGGATCACGACCATCGGCAAGCGCAAACCGACCCCGGACCGGGAACAACAGCCGATCGTGCAGCGGGTCCGGATCCGGTACGCCAAGCGGGGCCGGCTCCGGTTCACCTCGCACCGCGACTTCGCGCGCGCCCTGGAGCGGGCGGTACGCCGGGCGGAGATCCCGATCGCGTACTCGGCCGGCTTCTCCCCGCACCCGAAGATCTCCTACGTCGGCGCCGCCCCACCGGGGTGGCGAGCGAGGCCGAGTACGCCGAGCTCGGGCTGCGCAGCGAGATGGATCCCGAAGCGCTGCGGGTGGCGCTGGACGGCGTACTCCCGGACGGGATCGACGTGGTGGAGGCGGTGACCGCCGCCGGAGGCAGCCTGCCCGACCGGATCCAGGCGTCCTGGTGGCGGCTGGAGCTGCCCGGCGTGGACCCGGCGGTGCTGCGCGCCGCGGTGGAGCGGTTCACCGCCGAGGAGTCGGTGCCGGTGGAGCGGCTCACCAAGCAGGGCCGCCGTACGCTCGACGCCCGCGCCGCGGTGATCGATTGCCGAGTCGAGGAGGAATCGCCTGCGGTGTCCGGTTCTGCCGGCGTGCCGGGTGCGCCCTCCGGGGCGACGCACGAACCGTGTGCGATACTTGGCCTTGTCGTACGGCACGTAACGCCGTCCGTACGACCCGATGAGGTTCTAGCCGGCTTGCGTGTCGTGGCCGATCTGGAGCCGCCGGTGCCCGTACGGGCGACCCGGCTGGCCCAGGGCACGCTCACCGAGCACGGCGAGGTGGTTGATCCGCTAGCAGCGGATCGAGAAGTGACACCTCAGCGGTAACCGTCGACGTGACGGCCCGGCCCCCAACCAGGGTCGGGGCAGGAAGACTTTCAGCGGTTCCCCGGAGCCGTGAAACGAGACAAGACCGTTCCTGCGTGGCTGCGTAACCGCGCCCGGGGACGGCAGAACTGGAGTACGTCCGCAATGCTCGACAACGAGCCGACGGGCGGCTCCGGCGCAGGCGAGAAGCCAGCGTCGGAGACCGCCGATA
>JBOGDG010000174.1:0-6800 GCA_050701655.1 Micromonosporaceae bacterium | reverse complement strand
GCGCCACCCCAGGCCGGTGGCGCCGGCAAGCCGGTGCTGATGGTGACCGCCACCAGCCGCGAGGCCGACGACCTCGCCGACGCGCTGCGCTGCCTGATCCCGGCGGATCAGGTGGCGGTGTTCCCGGCGTGGGAGACGCTGCCGCACGAGCGGCTCTCGCCCCGGTCGGACACCGTCGGGCGGCGGCTCGCGGTGCTGCGCCGGCTCGCCCACCCGGATCCGGACGACCAGGCCCGGGGTCCGGTCCGGGCGCTGGTGGCACCCGTACGCAGTGTGCTGCAGCCGCAGTTGAAGGGGCTCGGCGACCTGGCGCCGCTGGAGCTGCGCGCCGGGGTCGACGCCGACCTCGATGCCACCGCGCGTCACCTGGCCGAGATCGCGTACGCCCGGGTCGATCTGGTCACCAGGCGGGGCGAGTTCGCCGTACGCGGCGGCATCCTCGACGTCTTCCCGCCCACCGAGGAGCACCCGCTGCGGGTCGAGTTCTGGGGTGACCAGGTGGAGGAGATCCGCTCGTTCGCGGTCGCAGACCAGCGCACTCTGGAGCCGGCGGAGCGGCTGTGGGCGCCGCCGTGCCGGGAGCTGCTGCTCACCCCCGAGGTCCGGGACCGTGCTCGTGAGCTGGGCAAACAGCACCCGGAGCTGCTGGAGATGCTCGACAAGCTGGCCGAGGGCATCCCGGTGGAGGGGATGGAATCGCTCGCGCCCGCGCTGCTCGGCGCGGATCAGCTGGAGCTGCTGGTCAACACGATGCCGACCGGTACCCACGTGGTGCTCTGCGACCCGGAGCGGATCCGTACCCGGGCGCATGATCTGGTCCGTACCTCCGAAGAGTTTCTGCAGGCCAGCTGGGCAGCGGCCGCGACCGGCGCGACCGTCCCGATCGACCTCGGCGCCGCCGCCTTCCGCAGCCTCGCGGAGGTACGCTCCACCGCCCGCGACCTCGGCATGCCCTGGTGGTCGGTCAGCCCCTTCGGTGGGCTCGAGTCCGCAGAGCCCAAGACGATCGACGACGAGCTGGCCGAGCTGCTCGCCGAGCCGGGCGTGGCCGAGGAGCAGGCGACCGAACACACTCTCGCCACGGGCGCGCAGCCGGCGCCGCTCTACCACGGCGACACCGAGAAGGTGATCGCCGACCTGCGGAGCTGGAGCCGGGACGGCTGGCGGGTGGCGCTGGTCTTCGAGGGGCACGGCCCGGCGCAGCGCGCCGCCGAGGTGCTGCGCGACGCCGACCTGGGCGCCGCCGAGGCCGAGCAGATCGCCGAGCCGCCGGCCCCGCACGTGATCACGATCAGCACCGGCGGGCTGGGCAACGGCTTCGTCGACGCGGCGAGCCGGCTGGCGATTCTCACCGGCAACGACATCAGCGGCGGCCGGGGCGCGTCCACCAAGGACATGCGCAAGCTGCCCAGCCGGCGCGGCCGCACCATTGACCCGCTGGAGCTCAACCCCGGCGACTACGTGGTGCACGAGCAGCACGGCATCGGCCGGTACGTCGAGATGACCACCCGTACGATCGCCGGCGCCGACCGGGAATACCTCGTCATCGAGTACGCCCCCAGCAAGCGCAACCAGCCCGGCGACCGGCTCTACGTACCGACCGACCAGCTCGACCAGCTGACCCGGTACGTGGGCGGCGAGCAGCCCACCGTGCACCGGCTCGGCGGCGCCGACTGGGCGAAGACCAAGACCCGGGCCCGCAAGGCGGTACGCGAGATCGCCGGCGAGCTGGTGCGGCTCTATGCGGCGAGGCAGTCTGCCGAGGGCCACGCCTTCGGTCCGGACACGCCGTGGCAGCGGGAGTTGGAGGACGCGTTCCCGTACCACGAGACGCCCGACCAGCTCTCCGCGATCGACGAGGTGAAGGACGACATGCGCAAGCGGGTCCCGATGGACCGGCTGATCTGCGGCGACGTCGGCTACGGCAAGACCGAGATCGCGGTACGCGCGGCGTTCAAGGCGGTGCAGGACGGTAAGCAGGTGGCCGTACTGGTGCCGACCACGCTGCTGGCGCAGCAGCACCTGAACACCTTCACCGAGCGGATGACCCAGTTCCCGGTGAACATCCGGATGCTGTCCCGGTTCGCCACCCCGAAGGAAGCGGAGCAGACGCTCACCCAGTCCGCCAGCGGCGAAGCCGACATCGTGATCGGCACCCACCGGCTGCTGCAGGCTTCGACCAGGTTCAAGCAGCTGGGGCTGGTGATCGTCGACGAGGAGCAGCGGTTCGGGGTGGTGCACAAGGAGCACCTCAAGCAGCTGCGCGCCAACGTTGACGTACTGGCGATGTCGGCCACCCCGATCCCGCGCACCCTGGAGATGGCGGTCACCGGGATCCGGGAGATGTCCACCATCGCCACCCCGCCGGAGGAGCGGCACCCGGTGCTGACCTACGTCGGGGCGTACGACGAGAAGCAGATCACCGCCGCGGTCCGGCGCGAGCTGCTCCGCGACGGCCAGGTCTTCTACCTGCACAACCGGGTCGAGTCGATCGAGAAGGCGGCGCGGAGGCTGCGCGAGCTGGTGCCCGAGGCGCGGATCGCCACCGCGCACGGCCGGATGGGGGAGGACCGGCTCGAGAAAGTGATGGTCGGCTTCTGGGAGCGGGAGCACGACATCCTGGTCTGCACCACGATCGTGGAGTCCGGCCTGGACATCCCCAACGCGAACACGCTGATCGTGGAGCGCGCCGACCTGCTCGGGCTGGCGCAGCTGCACCAGATCAGGGGCCGGGTCGGCCGGGCGCGGGAGCGGGCGTACGCGTACTTCCTCTACCCGCCGGAGCGGCCGCTCACCGAGCAGGCCCACGAACGGCTGGCCACCATCGCACAGCACTCCGAGCTGGGCGCCGGCATGTACGTCGCGATGAAGGATCTGGAGATCCGCGGCGCCGGCAACCTGCTGGGCGGCGAACAGTCCGGCCACATCGCCGGCGTCGGCTTCGACCTGTACGTACGGCTCGTCGGCGAGGCGGTGACCGCGTTCAAGGCGGCGCAGGCGGGCGAGACGGTGGAGGAGGCCGCCGCCGAGGTCAGGATCGACCTGCCGGTCGACGCGCACCTGCCGCACGACTACATCGCCTCCGAGCGGCTCCGGCTGGAGATGTACCGCAAGCTCGCCGAGGTACGCGACCGGGCCGGCGTCGAGGCGGTCAGCGCCGAGCTGCTCGACCGCTACGGCCAGCTCCCCGAGCCGGTCGCGAACCTGCTGCAGGTCGCCCGGTTCCGGCTCGCCATGCGCCGGTACGGCATCACCGAGATCTCGCTGCAGGGCCGTCATCTCCGGCTCGGCCCGGTCAGCCTGCCCGACTCCAAACAGCTCCGGCTCAAGCGGCTGTACCCGGACGCGGTGCACAAGACGGCGACCGACACGATCAGCCTGCCACGTCCGATGACCCGCCGGGTCGGCGGCGAGCCGTTGCGGGATGTGCCGCTGTTGGACTGGTGCCGGGAGCTCGTCGAGAGCGTGGTCGGGGAGCCGGCGCTGGCGCGGAGTTGACGCGATGCTCGGCCCGTGAATCCGAACTCAGTGCGGCGGAGGGCTCACGGCTCGACCCGGATCGACAGCGCTCCGGTCGCCGCCGTGAGCCTCGATCAACCTCCTGGCCATGGCCTGCGCGCGCTTCGCGGCGAGCATGTCGCCTTCCGCGGCGGCGATGATCGAGCCTTTCATCAGGATGTGCCAGGAATGGGCGAACGCTTCAGGGTCGTTGAGCCCGGCCTCGGTGGCCCAGCCGCGGATGATGCCCCGGATGTTGGCGAGGTACTCGACGCTGGCTCGCCCCAGGGGGTGGTCGGCGCCCATCTCGAGCAGCACGTTGATGAAGGAGCAGCGGTCGAAGGCCGCACGCTGGGCGAACCACTCGTCGAACACGTCGAAGATCGCCAGTAACCGCTCAATCGGGGTGGTGCCCCGTTCGCGAGCGCCAACTTCAACGAGGCCCCGGGTCCAGTCGCGTTCCCGCCGTTGCAGGAACGCGAGAACCAGGTCGTCCTTGGACGGGAAATGCCGGTAGAACGTGGCCTTGGCCACCCCGGAGGAGGCCACGATCTCGTCCACCCCCACGGCGCGGATGCCGCGGCGGGCGAACAGGCCATAGGCGGTGGTCAGAACGCGCTCGCGTGCCTTGGCGCCCACCACGGCACCTGCTGCCATCACAGCCTCAATCTCTGGTGGAGGCTTGTACCGGACGTGTCGGGACATGTCGCCCTGGAGCTACGGCCAGCATAGCCCGTCGAACGCAAAGAAGACAGACAGGTCTTGCTTGTTTCTCGTTCGCCGCATAGAGTCGGCTCACCGCGAGAGCGGTTCTGTGAGGGCTGGTAGCCCGCAGAGTTGATGTGCGCTCTAGCAGTGGGGCGTAACAGGTGACGCGGCCCGGTCGGGCCTTCCACCATTCAGATGCACGCCGCAGCTTCAGGTCCGTGGGTCGACAGGCTCCGGACCCGACAGGCGTCGTGCCTGACGCAGAGGGCGTCCATGACCACCTTTTTCCATCAGACGGCTGTGCCGTCCCACAGCACGACCTCCGAGCAGCTCGTCGCCCCAGCCTCATGGCGGGGACGGGAGACCCCGGTCCACGTGAAGATCCTGCTGAAACGACTCGCGGACCTGCCCGAGGGCCACCCCGACCGGCACCGGGTACGGGACCGCGTGGTCAGGCTGTGCCTTCCGCTCGCCGAGCACCTTGCCGCCCGGTTCCGCAATCGCGGTGAGCCCGAGGAGGATCTGCGGCAGGTCGCCGCAATCGGTCTGATCAAGGCCGTGGACGGTTTCGACCCCGCCCGGGGCATCGAGTTCTCCAGCTACGCGATACCTACCATCGTCGGCGAGGTCAAGCGGCACTTTCGGGACAAGGGCTGGACGGTCCGGGTGCCCCGACGGCTCCAGGAACTCAAACTAGACATCGCCAACGCGGTCGAAGAATTGACCCAGACCTTGCGGCGCTCACCCACCGTCGCGGACATCGCTCGATATCTGGGCCGTAGCGAAGAGGACGTGCTGGAAGGGCTGGACGCCGCTCGGGCGTACAGCGCTGTCTCGCTGACGGCGCCGGACTCGGGCGATGACTCGTCCGACACCACGGTCGCGGACCTCATGGGTGAGGAGGACGCGGGGATGCAGCGGGTGGACGACCGCGCCACCCTGCGGCCGTTGATCGCCGCGCTACCCGAGCGGGAACAGCGGATCATCGCGATGCGCTTCTTCGACAATCTCACCCAGTCGCAGATCGCCGAGCAGATCGGCATCTCCCAGATGCACGTCTCCCGGCTGCTCGCCAAGTCCCTCAGTCTGCTCCGCGACGGAATGCTGACCAAACCCTAGTCCGCCCTGCGGCTGTGGCCGGTCGGGTCAGAGATCCGACCGGCCGGCCCGGCTTGGGCGCGACCACGTCCCCGGGCGATGCACGTCTTTCCCCGAAAGGCCTGAGCCGACAGACGTAGACTCGCCAGGGGCGGCCGGGAACGGAGCTCATCCCCGGCCACACTTGTCCCCTTACCGCCGCCAGCGGCGGCAAGCCGCAATACAGGCGCCTGACACGCGTCCCCGGGCGGCACGACGGGCGTTCCGTCAGCTGTCGCGTCGATACGAACCCGCAGGGAGGCGGTACTGTGCCCCGACCGGACACCGAACTCGCGCACTGGTTCGCTGACCTCGCCCGAGACCTCCACGCGCGCCCCACCGTCGAGGCCACCCTCGATCAGGCGTGTCTTGTGGCGGTCGACACCATTGACCACTGCCAGTCCGCCGGGGTGTCACTGATCCGCCGAGGCGGAGAGGTCGACACCGCGGCCGCCACGGACGCCGTCGCGAGGAAGATTCACGAGATCCAACATGAGTTCGGTGAGGGCCCCTGCCTGGACGCACTGTGGGAACAACAGATCGTGCAAGTCGACGATCTCACCCGGGAACCACGCTGGCCCCGTTTCACCGAACGGGCCGTCGCCACCGGGGTATGCAGCACGCTGAGTTTCCAACTGTTCACGCACGAGGACACCCTCGGCGCGCTGAATCTCTTCTCGAAGCAGCCGAACGTCTTCGACGCCGGCTCCCGGGACATCGGTCTGGTGATCGCTGCGCATGTCGCCGTCGCCCTCGCCGAGGCCCGCGACCAGGCGCAGTTGTCCGAAGCGATCGTCACCAGGCAGCGGATCGGCGAGGCCACCGGAATCCTGGCCGAGCGCCACAACCTCACCACCGGGGCGGCGTTCGGCATGCTCGCCCAGGCATCCCAGAACCACAACGTGAAACTTCGTGACCTCGCCGAACGCCTCGTCACCAGCGAGGACAACGCCCGCCCGGGACCGGCCGGCGCGGACCACTCCACCACCTGACGACCCGACTCCACCAGCGTCGGTACGGTGGCCGGCAGAGACCCCAGCCGGAGGTGGGAGATGCCGGAACGGATCGTGCTGCTGGTGACCTCGCCCCGGCTGCCCGCGGGGCTGCTCACCGCCGGGGTGTGGGATCTGGTGCGGGCCGCCCCGGTGTACGCCGCCGCCGACACGCCGCAGGCCGGGGCGCTGCGTACCGGATCGGCGGCGAGCCGCTGCGCGACGTACCGCTGCTGGACTGGTGCACCAACCTGGTCGGCGAGGTGCTGGGCGACCCCGTACCGGTCTGACGGCCCCGGGTTTACAGAGTTCGAACCTGATCCTGACGGTTTGGGTACCTGTCCGCCGCGCATCCGCTTGTAGCGTCCGGCGGGTAGGTCCGGCACGTCACGGGAGGCGGTCAGGTTGAAATTCCAGACAGGTGTACGGGCACTCGCGGCGATCCTCGTCGGCGGCGTGCTCGGG
>JBOGDG010000173.1:0-6810 GCA_050701655.1 Micromonosporaceae bacterium | reverse complement strand
CCGGGTGGCGGCGTTCCCCGGCGTCGGCGGGCTGCAGGAGCTGGTCGCGGTGCCGCCGCACCTGGTCTTCCCGCTCCCGGACCGGCTCTCGTACGCCGCCGGCGCCGGCGTACCGATGAACTACCTGACCGGGCACTTCGCCCTGGTACGCCGCGGCCAGCTCCGCAAGGGCGAGACGGTGCTGGTGCACGGCGCCGCGGGAGGGGTCGGCACCGCCGCGATCCAGCTCGCGAAGGCGCTCGGCGCGACGGTGATCGCGGTCGCGTCGTCGGAGGCCAAGCGGGTCGTGGCGCGGCAGGCCGGCGCCGACGAGGCAGTCCCCGTCGACGGCTTCAAGGACGCGGTGCAGCAGCTCACCGGCGGCCGGGGCGTCGACGTGGTGGTGGACCCGGTGGGCGGTGACCGCTTCACCGACTCGCTGCGCAGCCTGGCGCCGGAGGGGCGGCTGCTGGTGATCGGCTTCACCGGCGGTGAGATCCCGACGGTGAAGGTGAACCGGCTGCTGTTGAACAACATCTCGGTGGTGGGCGTGGGCTGGGGCGCGTTCGCGTTGCCGCGGCCGGATTTCGTACCGGCTCAGTGGGCCGATCTGGTGCCACACCTGGAGTCGGGGGCGCTGGATCCGGTGCTGGGTGAGACGTACCCCCTGGAGCGCGCCGCCGAAGCGATCGCCGCGATGGAGCGCCGCGAGGCGGCCGGCAAGCTGATCGTCGACTTCCCCCGCAGGGAACCCGGCGGGAGGTAGTCCCGAGCTGGAAACAGGGTGCGGATGGTCCCAGCCAACAGCTCGGCGAGTGGCCGGTGGGCATCGTGGGCCAGGTGCACGCCGTCCGCATCCACCCACGCCACCGAAGCCGCGGCTGCACCCGCCGTCACGTGTGACCATTCAGCCAGTGATGGCGTCGTGTCCGGTTTAGTGTGACATTCTCGATGTCTATGTCGGGCCTCTCGCATGCGCCGCCACGCCTTCTGCTGACCGGTCCACCGAAGGTTGGCAAGACGACAGTAGTTGAGCGGCTGGTGGACTTGCTGGCCGAGGCCAGCGTGCCATGTATTGGCTTTGTCAGCCGTGAGGTTCGTGGCGACGATGGTAGGCGTGTCGGCTTCAAGGTGCGTGATCTGGCCGGCCCAGAGACTTGGCTGGCGCACCAGGATTTCGACTCCGACAGTCGGGTTGGCCGCTTCGGTGTCGATGTTGCCGGTTTTGAGAGAGTCGGACTGCTGGCTCTAAAGAAGGGCCAACGGCACATGGGCATTACTGTCATTGACGAGATCGCCCGGATGGAGTTGGCTTCTCCATCGTTTGTAGCTGTGGTACAAGAGATATTTGCCGGCCGATATCCGGTTGTCGCCACAGTTCACATTCACGAGCACCCAGTAACCGACGCATTGAAACACCGGAAAGATACTGATCTGACTGTGGTGACTCAGGCTAATCGCGACGAGCTGCCAGGTCTTCTTTTCCGTCGACTCATGGACTCGGGAGTTGTGGGTGGTTAAGGCGTGTTAGCAGAGCCTCATGTCTCTCCCTCACCGTCGTGGTGGTATCAAGACTCGGATATCGGCGCTGCATCACCCGACCGAGATCACCCAGACGGCTCAAGACCGAGCCCGTAATGCGTTCGGAACCCAGGGCATTCTCAATTTCTTCGGCCGCGTTGTCGGGCTGGCCTCGCTCAGCATGGGCCAAGGCCAGATCAAGCCGGGATATGGCTTCGCGAGTTGGTGAACGCTCCTCGGGTCGGACATCGGCATAGAAGGTGATCGCCTCTTTGGCGTGTGGCATAGCTGCTTGTGGTTGCCCCAGCCAGATATATGACGACGCCGCGTAGGAAGCCAACCGTCCCGAGTCGGCAGAGAACAAGCCAGAGTCGTGATGCTCAAGCTGGTTTAGTCGTACGTGAGTGTCCCTTAGTACAGCTTCAAACTGATCGGCATGGCCGAGCTTGGCATGAGCTCGTGCTAGTTGGGCCGAAACACGTACGGCTGCGGCGCTACCGGGTGGGGCTTGCGCCAGTCCACGTTCGGCCGCATCTCTAGCGGCAGCCGGCCGGTTGCTGTACATGTTAATGGTGGCACGTGAATCCATAGCCCAGGCGCAAATGATATTGTCTTCAGCCTGCCAACCATGTTCCCACGCATCGATACAGTGAGCTTCGGCCGCCCTTGGATCACCAAGGTCATTCGATAGCCACGCCAGCACAATGCTTAGCCAACCTGCCGACCGATAAAGCTCCCGGCCTTCACGCAAGGTGTGCTGGCCGGCAATGAGCTCTTGAACCTGATGGCGATACCAACGAGCTTCCGGAAATAGTTCGTGTGGCGGCGTGCGGGAGAAGGACGCTGCCATGTCGCTAACGGTCAGCTCTAGGTGCTCCAGAGTTCGTGGACCGAGCTGGCTAGCTTCAGCTCGGCGGGTAAATTCCATGGCCTCAAGTGCCGACTGTTCAAAGAAGTTGCCAGTTCTAGTAGCCAGTACGCCGGCCCCGAGGGCCGACGTACCCAGGATTCTCAGAGCTTGTCTACGATCCGTAGCGTCACCTGCCGAGAGCGGTGGCAGAGTCTCGATCTCTGCCGTGGTCTGCTCCTCAGGATTCATCGCCAGTGACCCCATCGGCAAGGCTTTGGCCTCGGCTTCCGAGAGCAGCTCGGATAGTTGGCTGGCCGTCAGGCCGAGAGCCCTGGCTAGCTTCGACCGGGTGAACGGTTGGGGGTCAGTCTCACCAGCTTCCCAGCGAACCACCGTCGAACGATCTACCCCTACTGCCTCGGCCAAGCTCTCCTGACTGAACCCAGCTCGGCGACGAGCCGCCGCCAGAACCGTTCGCTTGCCTGGCACCTGACTCCCCCCTGCTGGATCGCCGTAACTGGGTGCGCTCATCCGACCACATCGTGGCTGGTTGAACCAGGTGGATGCCGCAGGTTTGCGGCACTCGTGCATCAGGGCTGCGCCGGTCAATGCGGTGATCTTGCTCTGTTTTCGGACTCGTTCGATCACCAGTCTTGGAGTCATGGCCCCGGCGTCATGGTCCGCGCTCTCTTATGGCGCCGGGGCTGTCCAATGACGCGAGAGGAAGGCACCGGCATGGATTCGAGGCGGGCACGGATGGCGCCGTACGTACGGGCGACGGTGCGGATGCGGTACGCCCCGCCCACGCTGCCGCCACTGGAACCGCCGGCCGAGCTGCAACTGGAACAACCGGGAGTGTGGCGGGTCGCGGCGCGGTGGCTGCACGATCATCAACCCGACGAGGGCGGCCGGGTGTGCAGAACCTGCTTCCGGTTGTACCCGTGCCCCGGTGCGATCAGCGCCGACGGCATCCTCGACACATCGCACCGCCGCGCCACTGCCCGAGGTCGTGCCCCGGTCCTGCGGCTCTACCCGCGCTCACGAAACGTGTGACTACTCGGCAGGTCCGGGTGGGGCGTCGCCGGGCTGCAGGGTGCGTTCGACCAGGCGGGACAGCACGATCATCGACTGGGTCTGGGTGACGAACGGCTCGGCGCGCAGCCGCTCCAGCGCCTGCTCCAGGTGACCGATGTCGGCGGCCCGCAGGTGCACCAGGGCGTCCGCGCCACCCGAGACGGTGTACGCCCCGACCACCTCCGGGTGCTGCCGTGCCGCGGCGGCGATCTGCGCCGGGGTGGTACGCCCGGTGCAGAACAGCTCCACGAACGCCTCCGTGGTCCAGCCGATCGCCGCCGGGTCCACCACCGCGGTGAATCCCCGGATCACACCGGCCGCGCGCAGCCGGTCCACCCGCCGCTTCACCGCTGGCGCGGACAGCGCCACCTGCGCGCCGATCTCGGCGTACGACGAGCGCGCGTCCGCCCCGAGAATGGCGATGATCCGTCGGTCCACTTCGTCCATCATGTCGCTGCGGAGCGTACCGCCGAATCGAGCCGGATCCGGGCTACCTGCCCTTAGCGATCACGATCAGCCGGGCCGCGCCGCCAGCGGAGGTCTTGCCGCCGACCACACCTACGGTCTCCCCGACCTCCAGCGCGTCGCCGTCGACGGTCTTGCGTCGCTCCAGCACCCGCAGCTTGTCGGCGAAAGTCCAGGTCAGCGTGTACCCGTCGGCCGACTTCACGGTCATCGAGTCCGCGTCCACAGCGGTGATCGTGCCGCGCTGCACCAGGATCGTCTTCGGCCCCTTGGGGGTGGAGACCACCAGCTCGCCGTGCAGCACCCGCTTACCGAGATGGTGGCGCGACCCGTGGTGCCGGCCCTTGTGGTGCTTGTTGGGCTTGCCGTCCTCGGCCGACGCCGATGGCGCACTCCCCGACCGTACCTCCGAGGTGTCGAACCCCAGGTCGACCAGCGCCGCTTCCTCCGCCGTCAGCTCCATCCGTGGCGCGGTGTCGGCGGTCCTGGCGGCGATGCGATCACCGCCACCGCAGGCCGCCAGCCCCACCACGGCCACGGCGGCAACCGCGAGCCCGGCGAGCACCCGGGTGAAACCCCTTCTCTGGTACGCCGTCAGCCTCATGCCCACCGATCCTGCCCCGCATCGACAAGTTTCGCTGCATCCCTGTGTACGGGTTCTGTAAGACGTTGTCAGAGCCGGCCGGAGCCGGTACGCTCAGCCCATCGATGGATCCATCGATCAATAGATCCGCCAGGATCATAGATGCCGCCTAATCAGAAGCCGCGTATTCAGATGCCGTAACGATGGATGCAGCCATGGAACGCAAGATGAGCGCCACCGAGGCGCGAGTGCATTTCGGAGAAGTACTGGAGAGCGTCAAGCGGGGAGACATCGTGTACGTCGAAAAATCCGGCCGCCCCCAGGCGGTCATCGTGCCCGTCGAAGAGTGGGAGCGGGACAGACAACGGGAAGGTACGTGGGACAGGACGCTGCTGATGATGGAGGCGTCACGCCGCGAGCTCGCCGAAAAATACGGTTCTGACGCCTTCAAGGACTTCGACGTGGACCGCGAGATCGATGCGGGTTGGGAGGAGCGGGATCGTGCGATCCTCGGCGATCTTCTGCCTTGACGCGGGAGTGGTCGTCCGGTCGTTCCAGCCCGACTACCCCCACGTGCACAGGCTGTGGGCAGAGTGGCGGAAGACCTTCCCGACGTTGGTCGCGCCGACCCTGCTGCGTTACGAGGTGACCAACGCGTTCTACCGCCAACGACAAGCCGGCATGCTCGACGACGAGACGTTGCACCGGACGCTGACGCGGGCCTCGGCGCTCGATATCGAGTTTTACGACGAGCCCGCGCTGCACTCCGATGCGGTGCGCATCGCGGAGCAGCATGGACTGCCTGCGGCGTACGACGCGCACTACCTGGCGCTGTCACAACGGCTCGGGGTCGACTTCTTCACCACGGACGCGAAGCTCGTGAAGGCGGTCGGCGACAAGCTGCCGTGGGTACGGCTGGTCGGCTAGCTCAGCTCGGGGGCGGCGGCAGCCGTACGGTGAATCGGGCGCCGCCCTCGGGCGCATGGCCGGCTTCGATGCGGCCCCCGAGCCGGGTCACCAGCCCGGCGGCGAGCGCCAACCCGAGGCCGGTGCCGACCCGGCGTACGTCTTTGTAGCGCTCGTGGAGGGCGCCCTGATCGAACGCCACCGCCAGATCGGAGTCGGTCAGTCCGGGGCCGCCGTCGCGTACCTCGGCCACGGCGTCGTGCGGCTCTCCGCGTACCGCCAGCACGATCGGCGCTCCCGCGGGCACCAGCCGCATCGCGTTCTCCACCAGGATGTCCAGCACCTGGCGGATCCGCCCCGAGTCGGTGTACGCCCCGATCGGGCCCCCCAACTCCGTACGCAGCTCCACCCCGACCTCGGCGCAGCGCGGCTGCCAGGCGACCGCGGCGGCGTGCACCACCCCGGTCAGCTCCACCGGCATCAGCTCGACGGAGAACTCCTGGGCCTGCAGCCGCGCCAGCGCCAGCAGGTCGGCGACCAGCCGGTCCAGCCGGTCCGCCTCGGCCAGCATGGTGCGCCCGGCGTCGGCCCCGGCACCAGGAGGCAGTACGTCGTCGGCGAGCGCCTCGGCGTACCCCCGGATGGTGGTGAGCGGGGTACGCAGCTCGTGCGAGACCGACATCAGGAACTGCCGCTGCCGGCCCTCGCTGCTGGCCAGGGCACGGTTCAGCTCGTTGAGCGCTCCGGTCAGCTCCGCCACCTCGGCCGGCGGCGCCACCGGCAGCACCACGTCGCGGTCCCCGTCGGAGAGCCGGCGGGCGGCGTACGCGGCCCGCCGCAGTGGTCCGGCCAGCCGCCGGGCGAGCAGGTATCCGGCGCCGGAGCCGGCGGCGAGCCCGACCAGCAACGCCACGGCCAGGCGCCGCAGCAGCGGCCGGCTCAGCGCCGGGCGCAGCAGCTGGGTGAGGACGAAGCCGCCGTGCCGGATTCCCAGCGGGCGGCCTTCGACCAGGAACGTGTTGTCGCCACGGCGGATGCTGGTGGAGACCGAGTGCCGGTCGACCGCGATCGCCTTGACGATCTTCGGCGGCACTAGGCGCGGCTGCAGCGGGCGGCCGTCAACGATCAGCAGCACCGTCACGCCCTGCTCGCGCAGCTTCGCCACGGCGCGCTTGCGTACCTCGCCGCTGCGGCGCGGCTCCAGCATCGCCTTGACCACCTCGGCACGGTCCGCGAGCGCGCGCCGTGCCTCGGTCGTGGTGACCTGTACGGCGAGCGGCCACGCGAACAGCGCGGTCGCCACCACCGCGATCAGCGCCACCACGCAGGTGATCACCACCGTACGGCCGGCGAGCGTGGAGTACCCCGGCGCGGCCCGCGGCGGCGGCACCAGCGGCAGCCGCTGGGTGGCGCTCGAGTCGGTCACCTGCAC
>JBOGDG010000172.1:0-6810 GCA_050701655.1 Micromonosporaceae bacterium | reverse complement strand
GAGGTGGCGCCTCTGGCGTATATGCGCGGTAGGACCCTCAACGACGCGTTCATCATTCTGGACGAGGCGCAGAACACCACCGCCGAGCAGATGAAGATGTTCCTCACCCGGCTCGGCTTCGGCTCCCAGATCGTGGTCACCGGCGACATCACCCAGATCGACCTGCCGGGCGGCGCCACCAGCGGGCTGCGGATCGTGCGGGACATCCTGGACGGCGTCGAGGACGTCCACTTCGCCTACCTGACCAGCTCCGACGTGGTGCGGCACCGGCTGGTCACCGACATCGTCGACGCGTACGACCGGTGGGACGCGGAGCGGCAGACCGAGCGGGGTCCGCACCCGGTGCCCAGCCGCCGCTCCGGCCGGCGCCGGTGACGGGGGACCAGCCCGTGTCCATCGAGATCTCCAACGAGTCCGGTGCCGAGGTCGACACCGACCAGATCCTGGCCGCAGCCCGGTTCGCGCTGGACAAGATGAGCGTCAACCCGCTCGCCGAGCTGTCGGTGCTGCTGGTCGAGACCGGGTACATGACCGAGCTCAACCACCGCTGGATGGGCGGCAAGGGCCCCACCGACGTACTGGCGTTCCCGATGGACGAAGTGACCGTCGACCGCGGGCCGTCCAGCGGGCACGACGTGGCCGAGCCGGCGATGCTCGGCGACATCGTGCTCTGCCCCGAGGTGGCGGCCAAACAGGCGGCCACCGCCGGCCACAGCACCGCCGCCGAGCTGGAGCTGCTCACCGTGCACGGCGTGCTGCACCTGCTGGGGTACGACCACGCCGAGCCCGACGAGGAACGCGAGATGTTCGCGCTGCAGAAGCGGCTGCTCGACGAGTGGCGGCGCGCCGGCCAGTCCGGCGGCAGCTGACCGGTGGCGCGATGGACGTACTGACGCTGTTGGGAGCCGCCGCCGGGCTGGTGGTGCTGGCGGGGACGTTCGCCATGATCGACGCCGCGCTCTCGCAGATCTCGGTAGCGCGGGCGGCGGAGCTGGCGCGAGAGGGTTCGGCCTCCGCGCGGGTGCTGCAGGTGGTCGCCGCCGACGCGCCCCGGCACCTCAATCTGCTGCTGTTGCTGCGGCTGGTCTGCGAGCTGACCGCCACCACGGTGGTGGCGCTGGTCGCGTTCGAGACCTGGGGTGTGGGCTGGGCGGCGGCGCTGGTGACCGCCGCCGCGATGACCGTGGTCAGCTTCGTGCTGGTGGGGGTGGGCCCGCGTACGATCGGGCGGCAGCACGCGTACCCGATCGCGCTCGCCGCCGCCGCCCCGGTGCGCTGGCTCGGGCGGGCGCTGGGGCCCCTCGCGCGGCTGCTGATCCTGATCGGCAACGCGGTCACCCCGGGTCGCGGCTTCCGCGAGGGACCGTTCGCCAGCCAGGTGGAGCTGCGCGAGCTGGTCGACCTCGCCGAGCAGCGCGGCGTGGTGGAGCACGGCGAACGCGACATGATCCACTCGGTGTTCGCGCTGGGGGACACCATCGCGCGGGAAGTGATGGTGCCGCGTACCGACATGGTGTGGATCGAGGAGCACAAGACCGTACGGCAGGCGCTCGCGCTGGCGCTGCGCTCCGGCTTCTCACGGATCCCGGTGGTCGGCGAGAACATCGACGACGTGCTCGGCGTGGTCTACCTCAAGGACCTGGTACGCCACAGCCAGACCGGTACCCGCGCCGGGCGTACCGCGGTCGGCGGCATGATGCGGGCGGCGACGTTCGTACCGGAGTCCAAGCCGGTGGACGACCTGCTGCGGGAGATGCAGGCGGCGCGTACCCACATCGCGATCGTGGTCGACGAGTACGGCGGCACCGCCGGGCTGGTCACCATCGAGGACATCCTGGAGGAGATCGTCGGCGAGATCACCGACGAGTACGACGTGGAACGCCCCCCGATCGAGCAGCTCCCCGACGGTGCCATACGGGTCAGCGCCCGGCTCTCGCTGGAAGACCTCGCCGAGCTGTTCGACCTGGAGCCGGTCGACGACGACGATGTGGAGACCGTGTCCGGGCTGCTCGCCCAGGCGCTCGGCCGGGTGCCGATCCCCGGCGCCACCGCCACCGTGTACGGGCTGCGGATGACCGCCGAGGGCACCACCGGCCGTCGCAACCGGATCGATACGGTCTTGGTACGACCGGAGAAGCCGCCGGCCGCCGTACCGGAGGAGAGGCAGACCGCGGATGCACCCTGAGGATCCCGAGCAGATCGACCCCGAGGACGCCAAGCTGGTGCTGCTGGCCCGCTCCGCGCGGGCCCGGATCGGGGCGCTGGAAGGGGCGGCGGTACGCGACTCGGACGGCCGTACCTACGCCGCCGCCAGCGTGATGCTGCCGTCGCTGTCGCTGACCGCGGTGCAGCTCGCCGTCGCGAGCGCGGTGGCCGCCGGCGCCAGTGGCCTGGAGGCGGCGGCGGTGGTCACCGAGAATCCGGATCTCGACGACGCCAGCGTGGCCGCCGTACACGACCTCACGCCGAAGGCGCCGATCCACATCGCCGGCCCCGACGGCACCGTGGTCGGCGTACACCCGGCGTAGCCCACCGCGCTCAGTGGTCGGCTGGGAGTAGCTCGAAATCGGTGAAGTCGAACCCAGGTGCGACCACGCAGCTGACCAGGACCTCCCGGTTGGTGGCAGGCCGGGCTGCCTGCCACGTCCCGGCCGATACCAGCCGCTGCGGCAGCTGCCCCGCGCTCAGATCGTCGCCGAGCGGCAGGGATTCGCGCCCGGCCGGGGCCGAGCCGTCGCCACCCAGGGTCAGCTCCAGCGGGCCGCCGGAGTGCCACAGCCACAGCTCGTCGGAGCGCACCCGGTGCCAGCGGGACTCCTCGGCCGGAGCCAGCAGGAAGAGGATCCCGGTGGCAGCGGCGCGGCGGCCGCCGTACCCCTGGGGCTCGAAGGCGATCGGCGAGCGCCAGGTCTCGCGGTACCAGCCGCCCTCCGGATGAGGCAGAAGCTCGAGCGTCTCCGCGGTCGGTGGACGGTCCACCACGGCGACGTATCGCCCGTCCGGAGTCCGCCTGGCGTGCTTGACCGTTATCACGGCAGACCGCTCGATCGGGCCGTACACGTGGGGGAATCCACCCTCGATGCGGACCTCGGCCGTGAGCCGCTTCGGATCCACCACCAGCACCGCGATCGGCCCTTCGAGATCTCGGTACCCGGTGTTGGCGACGGTCAACAGGGTGGCTTCGTCCCCGGAAAAGTGGACGAAGCCATCGGTGGCCAGGCTCTCCGGCCGGTACGCTTCCTGATCCGCCAGCGACAGCCATGTCGCGTACGGCAGCAGATGAAAGATCGGTTCCGCCATGAGCCCTAGGCTCCCTGATCAACTTCGGCTGACGCGTAAACACGCCCGGCGTGTTTGCGTACCAGCCGTAGTCGATCTTCGTCCACGGAGGAGCGCGGCAGGCCCACTGTCGGACGCGGGGTCGGGGTTGGGGACAATGGTGCGGTGACCACGGTGCGGGACGACGCAGGGTATCGGGCCGGGTTCGCCTGCTTCGTGGGGCGGCCCAACGCCGGAAAGTCGACGCTGGCCAACGCCATCATCGGCTCCAAGATCGCGATCACGTCGAGCCAGCCACAGACCACCCGGCACGTGGTACGCGGGGTGCTGCACCGTGAGAACAGCCAGCTGATCCTGGTCGACACGCCCGGCATGCACAAGCCCCGTACGCTGCTCGGCGAGCGGCTCAACGACCTGGTACGCCAGACCTGGAGCGAGGTCGACGTGATCGGCCTCTGCATCCCCGCCGACGAGGACGTCGGGCGCGGCGACCGGTTCATCTCCGGAGAGATCGCCCGGCTGAAGGCGACTGTGATCGCGGTGGTCACCAAGATCGACCTGGTCTCCAAGGAGCGGCTCGCCAAGCAGCTGCTCGCGGTGTCGCAGCTGGCCGACTTCGCCGAGGTGGTGCCGGTGAGCGCGGTCTCCGGCGAGCAGATCGAGCTGTTGGTCGACGTGCTCTCGAAATACCTCCCCGAGTCTCCGCAGCTCTACCCGGACGACATGATCACCGAGGAGCCGGAGCAGGTGATGGTCGGCGAGCTGATCCGCGAGGCCGCCCTGGAAGGGGTACGCGACGAGCTGCCGCACTCCATCGCGGTGATCGTCGAGGAGATGTCGGTACGCCCGCCCGAGGAGGGGAAGCCGTTGACCCGGATCTTCGCCGACCTGTACGTGGAGCGCTCCAGCCAGAAGGCGATCGTGATCGGCCACAGGGGCAGCCGGCTGCGCAACGTGGGCGCCACCGCGCGCGCCCAGATCGAAGAGCTGCTCGGCACCAGGGTCTACCTCGACCTGCACGTACGGGTCGCCAAGGAGTGGCAGCGCGATCCGAAGCAGCTCCGAAAACTCGGTTTCTGAACCCGCCACGAACGCGCGACACTGACAAGCCGCGAAGCCAGCCAGGCGAGAGGGCACGTAGACACTTACACGCACGGGAGGCGCGGCGACGATGCGGCGGGTGGCGATGGTGGGCAACGCCGGCTCCGGGAAGACCACGCTGGGGCGCGCGTTGGCGCAACGCCTCGGAGTGACGTACACGGAGCTGGACTCGATCTACCACCAACCCGGCTGGCGGCCGCTGGAGCGTGAGGAGTTCCGGGCCCGGGTCTCCGACCTGGTGGCAGCCGACGGCTGGGTGGTCGACGGCAACTACACCGCCGTACGCGACCTGGTGTGGGGGCGGGCCGACACCGTGGTCTGGTTCGACCTGCCGCGCCGCACCGTGATGCGCGCCGTGATCGGCCGTACGCTGCGCCGGCTGGTCGCGGGCACGGAGCTGTGGAACGGCAACCGGGAGTCGTGGCGCAACCTGGTCCGGATCGACCCGCGCGAGTCGATCATCCTGTGGGCGTGGTCCCAGCACCGCACTTACCGGACCCGGTACGCCGAGCTGTCGCAGGCTCCCGAGTGGGCGCACCTGCGATTCGTCCGACTCACCTCGCGACCGGAGCCGGACAGGTTACTGGAAGCGCTCGGTGAGGGCATCACCGACGGCGGGTGACATGTGCGGAGTTAGCCCAATTGAGACCTGGCATGCCATTGACGGGCTCGTATGATGGGGGCTGCTCGGCGTTCCCACTGCCGCCGACGGCGCCTCGCGGGGGTTATTTGTGATGCATGGTCCGGGTCTGCCGCCCGTCAAGAGCCCCGCGCAGCGCCGTTCCGGCGGCTTTGTCAGCATTGGGATCGTCTTGTCCCTGGTCGGCGCGATGGCGGCCAGCATGCTCGGCGCCGGCGCCTTCATCGACGCCTTCAACGTGTCCGACGGCAACACCTGGCTGTGGAGCAACAAGCCGGGCACGGCCAGCCGGGTCAACGCCAACTCCGGCCGGGTCGACATGCGGCAGCCCCTGGTCGACGCGCGTGGCCACCGGGTGCGGGTCACCCAGAACGACAAGTACCTGATCCTGCACGATCTGGACAGCGGCAAGGTCACCTCCGTCGACCTCACCCGGATGGGCTTCACCGGCACCCTCAACGTCGGCACCACCTCCGACATCGCGGTGGTGCTGCACGGCAACACCGCCGCGATCGTGGACCGCGGCAAGGGCCTGGTACGCGGCATGGACCCGGTCACCCTGCGCGCCTCCAACAAGGTGCTGCGGCTGCCGCCACCGCTGGCCGGCGGCGCTTTCGACAGCGACGGCAAGCTGTGGCTGGCGGTGCCCAGCCAGGGCACCGTGGTGGCGGCGAAGGTCACCAAGGACACCGTGGACACCGATCACAGCGAGGTGGTCGGGGAGCCCGACGGTGATCTCGGGCTGACCGTGCTGGATCACGGCGCGCTCGCGATCGACCGGGCCGGCGGCAAGCTCGCGGTGGTCGACGCCGACGGCGTACGCAGCGTCGACGTGTCCGGCCTCGCCGACGCGCGGGCGCCGGAGCGTACCGTCGGCGGCACGGTCGCGGTCACCTCGCCCAAGGCGCGCACAGTCACGGTGCTCAAGCTCGGCAAGACGCTGCGGCCGACCAGCTTCTCACTGCCGGAGAAGGCCCAGGCCGGGGTCGCGGTGCCGTACCAGGGCCGGATCTACGTACCCGATGAGAAGAATTCCGTGGTGTACGTGTTCAGCGCGGCCGGCAAGCCGCTGGAGTCCGTCGAGCTCGGCGGTGCCGAAGGCGCCCTGGAGCTGGAGGTACGCGAGGGCAAGCTGTTCATCAACTCGCCGGAGACCTCCGTCGCGCGGGTGGTGGCCGAGGACGGCAGCACCCAGGAGGTCAACAAGTACCGCGAGGACGTCGCGGGCGGGGAAGGCCTCAACGGCCGGGTGATGCCGGCGCCGAACCCGGGCGACAAGAAGCCCGGCGACGACGAGGAGCAGGGCCCGCCCGGCCCGCCGGTGCCGGTCACCGCGGTCGCCGGCGACGAGCAGGTGCGGCTGTCCTGGGGCGCCGCCGCCGCGAACGGCGCTGCGATCGGGCGCTACGAGGTGTCCTGGAACGGCGGCTCGCAGCCGATCCGTGGCGGCAACACCAGCGCGGTGATCGACGGGCTCGACAACGGCAAGCCGTACACGTTCCAGGTCAAGGCGTACAACCGGTTCGGGGCCGGTCCGCCGGCGCTCTCGGAGCCGGTCACCCCGACCGACCAGGTCCCCGGCAAGCCGCGGAACGTACGGGCCGCCGCGGCCCCCGACGAGGGCGGCGCGAAGATCACCTGGGCAGCGGTGGACGGCGCCCGCGACTACGTGGTCAGCACCCTGGAAAATGGCGTCCCCAGCGCGACCGTGCCGCAGCAGACGGTCTCCGGGCCGGAAGCGCTGATCCGGGGCCTGACGTACGGGCAGCCGTACCGGTTCACGGTGATGG
>JBOGDG010000171.1:0-6820 GCA_050701655.1 Micromonosporaceae bacterium | reverse complement strand
CGGTCGGACTTCGCCGGCACCGCGCCGTCGAGCCGTACCGCGCCGGCCCGCACCAGCCCGGCCGCCGCCGTACGCGACAGCCCGAACAACCGGGCGACCGCCTGGTCCACCCGGTCGCCCTCCAGTCCGTCCGGTACGGGAAGCGAACGTTGATCGCCGTCGGGCGCGCTACTTGTCGGAGTCGTCACCCTGCGAGTTTCGCACCCTTGTGCCGTCGAGCCGACGGCCGGTCAACTCCAGCACCACCGCGAGCACCGCACCGATCACCAGAGCGGAGTCGGCCAGATTGAACACCGGCCATACCCGGCCGGCATCGTCGAACACGCTGACGAAGTCGATCACGGCCCCGCGCAGCGGCCCGGGTGCCCGGAACAGCCGGTCCACCAGGTTGCCGGAGGCGCCGCCGAGAATCAGCCCGAGCACCACCGCCCAGGGCGCCGACGCGAGCCGGCGAGCGAACCGGATGATCACCGCGATCACCACCGCGGCGATCAGGGTGAGCACGATGGTGTAACCCTGCCCCAGGCTGAACGCGGCTCCGGTGTTGCGGGTCAGCACCAGGTAGACGGCGCCACCGAGCAGCCGTACCGGTGCCTGTCCCTCCAGTGTGGAGACCGCGGCCACCTTGCTGCCGATGTCAGCCGCCAGTACGACGAGCGCGGTGCCCAGCAGCCAGCTGAGCACCCGCCCGCGTGCCCGTACGGGGGTGGGCGCTGGCTCCGCCGCTGGCTCGTCCACTGTGGATCCACTCACCGGATCAACCGCCTGTTCGGTGCTCAGCGCCGCTCCTCGAGCTGCTTGCAGGGGATGCACAGGGTCGCCGACGGGAACGCCGCCAGCCGCTCCACCGGGATCGGGTTACCGCACTTCTCGCAGCTGCCGTAGTTGCCCTCGGCCACCCGCTCCAGCGCGCGCTCCACCTGGTTGATCCGTTCCAGGATCCCGTTGGCGAGCGAGATCTCCTGCTCCCGCTCGAACGTCTTCGTACCGGTGTCGGCCTGGTCGTCACCCGCCGAGTCGGTGAGCCGTTCCCGCTGCAGGTCGGCGATCTCGATCAGGGTCTGTTCGTGCTCGGTACGCAGCTCATCCCGCCGCTCGGTGAGGGCGACCCGAATCTTCTCCATGTCGGCGGCGGAACGTGCCCGCTTCGCCGGTGCTGCTCTGGTGATCGCCTTCTCCTCCCTGGTCGGGGTCCTGGTGGCCCTGCCGCGGCTCGCGCCGAGCCGTGTCCTCGCCGCTGTCTTGGTCGTGGTCTTCGACGCGGGCTTCGCGGTCGTCGCGGTCTTCGCGGTCCTGGTCGCGGTCTTCGCCGTGCGCGCGGTCTTCCCCGCAGGCGCGGTCTTCCCCGCAGGCGCGGTCTTCGCGGCACGCGGGGTCTTCGCAGCACGCGGGGTCTTCGCGGCCGGCGCGGTCTTCGCGGCGCGAGTGGTCTTGGTCGCTCGCGCGGTCTTCGCGGCTGGCGTGGTCTTCTTCGACGTCGCACCGCTGGTCTTGGTCGACTTCTTCGCGGTCTGTTTCGCGGTGGCCTTGGTCACCGCCGTCTTCTTCGCTGCGGCCCTGGGTGCGGTCTTGGCCGTGGCCTTCCGCGCAGCGCTCGCCCGCTCGGCCATCTCAGCTCCCTACATATGCAAAACGGGCGCGTGACACGCCCGCCACGCACTCCGGAATGGTCAAGGATACGTACCCCGTTAGCGAGCGACAATGCGCCACGCGTACCGGTTTCTGATGTACCGGTTACCAACAGCTACCACAGACCAGGACTCCTGTGTACGTTTCACTCCTTTTCCGCCATTAGTCCGAATACTTGGTACGGCGCGACCAGCGGGCCAGCCGCCCGTGCAGGCTGACCGCCCGCAGC
The DNA here is from genome assembly GCA_050701655.1 of Micromonosporaceae bacterium. Lineage (GTDB taxonomy): Bacteria > Actinomycetota > Actinomycetes > Mycobacteriales > Micromonosporaceae > WHSM01. Next base: position 4,962 of record JBOGDG010000171.1, on the reverse strand, counting down.
CGGCGCTCGGCCTCGTCCCGGCAGTCCGGAGTCGCCACGATCAGCAGGCCGTCGCCGGCGCGCAGCCGGGTGTACGCACTGGGGACGAAGCGAGTCCCCTCCCGCGCCACCAGCGTCACCACCGCGCCCGGCGGCAGCCGCAGGTCGTCCACGTACGCCCCGATCAGCCGCGAACCGTCCGGCACCTCGAGATGGAGCAGGTCCGCGCCGGCGTCGTCCAGCGGCGCCGACTCCACCCGGAGCTCACTCGGCTCCGCCGGGGCGGTGACCCCGAGCCGCCGCGCGCTCCACGGCAACGTGGTCCCCTGCAGCACCGTGAAGAGCACAACCAGCACGAACACCACGTCGAACAGCTCCCGCCCACCGGGCAGCTCGGTGGAGAGCGGGATCGTGGCGAGCACGATCGGCACCGCACCCCGCAACCCCGCCCACGACAGGAACGCCTGGTCCCGCCACCCCGGCAGCGGCCCGGTACCCGGCAACAGCGCCGAGCCCGCCACCGACACCGGCCGCGCCACCAGGACCAGCGTCAACCCGATCGCCAGTGCGGGCAGCAGCGCGGCACCCAGCCGACCCGGGCTGACCAACAGCCCGAGCAGTACGAACAACCCGATCTGCGACGTCCACGCGAGGCCATCGGCGAAACCCAGTACGGCGCGCCGATGCGGCAGCCGCGAGTTGCCGAGGATCACCCCCGCCACGTACACCGCGAGAAACCCCGACGCCCCGAGTACTGTGCCCGCCGCGTACGCCAGCACGGTCAGCCCGATCACCGCGAGCGGATAGAGCCCGGACGCCGGCAGCGCGGCCCGTCGCAGCAGCCAGGCCCCGGCGAAAGCCACCACCGCACCTATCGCAGCGCCGGCAACGAGCTCGAAGCCGATCACCAGCACCTGGACCACCGGCGGACGATCCCAGAGCGCGCCGGTCGAGACCAGCACCACCAGCAGCACCACCGGCGCGTCGTTGAGCCCCGACTCCGCCTCCAACGCCGCCACCAGCCGGGGACGCAGTCGCAGCCGGCGCAGCGTCGAGAACACCGCCGCAGCGTCGGTCGGCGAGAGCACCGCGCCGTACAGCAGCGCCAGCTGCCACTCGATACCGAGCCCGTAATGCGCCACCGCGGCCACCACCGCGATGCTGATCGCGACACCCACGGTCGCCAGCACCGTCGCCAGGCCCAGCACCGGGCGCAGCGTCGACCAGCGCGCGGTCAGACCACCCTCCGCGATGATCACCACCAGGGCGGCGATACCCAACGTACGGGCCAGCTCGGCGTCGGCGAACTGGATGCCGAGCCCCGCCTCCCCGAGCACCATCCCGAGCGCCAGGTAGACCAACAGGCTGGGCAGCCCGAGCTTGGTGGACAGCCGTACCGCCGCGACCGCTACCAACAGCACGCTGGCAGCGATCAGCAGCGCCACATCGAACGGCCCGGTCATCGATCCGCCCGAAGGCGGTGGCTCATGGTGCGCCGTCGCACAGCTCGGCGATCCGATTCGGCAGGTCAGCCGGCGGATCGCTCACCGACAGCAGCTTGTCGCGACTGTTGCCGCCGCTGCGTACGGTGACCGCGGACTTGCGTACCCCCAGCGCCTTGGCGACGGCCAGCAGCACCGCCCTGGTCGCTCTACCGTCGACCGGCGGGGCGGTCACCGCCACCACGAGCGCCGGCCCGTACGGGCCCTCGTACCTGCCGCCCACCCGGGTACGGGACGCGCCCGGGCGCACCCGTACCGGCACATTGACGATCGGGTCCGCGGCGTTCGGCACGGCTCTATCCTGCCTGGCAGGACGCCGTCGGGGCAGTCAGATCGCGCGGCGGGTCGCTCGGGTCTGCCCTACCGCCGTGCCTTGGTGGCCATACCTCCGGTGAGGATGGTGTCTGGCTCACACAGGCTGCAGGGGGTGAAGCCGAGCTCCACCGCCTCATCGACCGGCACCGGCTCGTGCTCGCGTCCCAACAGGTGTACGCAGCCGGCCAGGTGATAGCGGGGCCGTCCGTCGATCACGAATACGTCGTTGTCCATCCGCGACACCAGCGCCGCCACCTGGGCGGTACGCCGCTGGATCGGTGGCTCGTCTTTCGGGTCGTCCGAGTCCAGCCCGCCGCCGACCAACACATCCGGATCCGGGAGCGGCGGCGTACCCAGGGGCGGTGTCGGCATCTCGGCGGAGACCTCCGCCGGGACGGTCGGTGTGGTCGCCGTGGCGGCGCCCTCGACCGGGGGTGGCCCGACCCGCTCGGGTGGGGGCTCAAACTCGGGTTGCTCGACCGGGGGCAGCTGGGCGTCTGGTGGCGCGGGCTCGGTGCGCCCGAAGTCGGCACCCGCCACCGAAAACTCGCCTGTCGCCTGCTCAGCGCGGTCGTAGTACGCGCGATCGGCGGCGTGCTGACCGCCGAACGTCACCGGCTCGGTGCCGGCGGCCGCCCCGCTCGGGGCCCCGAGGTCGCGCTGCAACGGCACCCGCTCGGTCGGTGCCCGCTCGATCGGCTCGGCGTGGTGCACCTGCTCGGCATACCCGCCGCGGTCCGGCTGACCGTCGAAGTAACCCTCGTCCCGCTCGGCGGTGTCGGCCTGGAGGTCTTCGTCCCAGTCGTCGTGCTCCTCGTCGCGCAACCGGGCTTCCTCGCGCGCCGACACGCTCTGCTTGGCGCCGAGGTACAGCAGCACCGCGGCCAACAGGCTGGCCACAATGGAGCTACCGAGCATCCAGTTGTTGCCCAGGATCAACCCGCCGGCGAGCAGACCCGCGGCCGACAGGATCAGAACCAGACTGCCAACAATCACTTGAGTGTGATCCGCGCGGAGTAGGGACTACCGACCAGAGGTGCCGTCAGCCTGGGCCATCCCGAGGCCCTGGCGACCGCCGGAGTACGAGCCGAGCCCGGCGGCCGCCAGGCCACCGCTGCCCGACTGGCGACTGGCGTCGCCGTTGCGCGAGACCTCGCCCTCGATGCCCTGTGCCCGGCCTTCCAGGTCACGCAGCTGGCTCTCCAGGTACGCCTTGAGCCGGGTGCGGTACTCGCGCTCGAACGCCTTGAGCTCCTCGATGTGCTTCTGCAGCGCGGAACGCTTCGCTTCCAGGCCACCCATCGCCTCCTGGTGCCGGGTACGCGCGTCTCGCTCCAGGGTCTCGGCCTTGGTACGCGCCTCGCGGGTGACCTCCTCGGCCTTCGCGCGCGCGTCGGAGAGCAGCTTGTCCGCCTCGCGGCGCGCGTCGGCGACATGGTCGTCGGCGGTGCGCTGCGCCAGCATCAGCACCCGCAGCGCCTGCTGCTCGCCGCCAGGGTCACCACCGGGGATCGGCACCGCGCCGGACTGCTGCCGTACCTGCTCGAGCTCGTCCTGCAGCTGCCGGGCGGCCTGATCGGTGGCGGCCTTCTCGCGCTGCGTCTGCTCCAGCTGCGCCTGCAGGTCGGCGTTCTCCGCCACCAGCCGCTGGTCGGCGCCCGGACCCGCCGGTGCGGCCCCGCCGCGCGCACCCGAGCCGCGAAGCTCGTTGTTCTCCTCGATCAGCCGCGCGAGCTCGCGCTCGACCTCGTCAAGGAAGGCGTCGACCTCTTCCTCGTCGTACCCCCGCTTGCCGATCGGAGGCTTCTTGAACGCGACGTTATGTACGTCGGCCGGGGTTAACGGCATTGGAACTCCTCAGGTCAGCTCGCGGCCGCATGGCGCGGCTGCCAGACTCGCACGTTACGTCCTAGCGGATGCTGTCGCCAGCCAGCGACCCCACCACGACGTACAACAGCACGTACACAATAAGCAGAAGCACCAAGAAGGCCAGGTCCAGGCTCACGGTACCAATTCGGAGCGGAGGGATCACTCGCCTCAACGCCTTAAGGGGCGGATCAGTGACGCTCCACACCACTTCCAAGCCTGCGGAGGCCCCTCGACCCGGCTGCCAGCGCTTCGCGAACATCAGCACGTACTCCAGGACAAGTCGGGCAAGCAGCACCAGGAAGAACCCGTACAGGATCAGGTAGACGATCTGCCAGACGATTTCCACCGGTCGGATGATCCTCGATTCGGCTCTGTCTCGATTCGGCTCTGTCTCGCTTCAGCTCTGGTTGAAGAATCCACCCTCGGCGATCTTGGCTTTGTCCTCAGCGGTGACCTGGACGTTCGCCGGCGAGAGCAGGAAGACCCGGTTGGTCACGCGCTCGATCGTACCGCGCAGTCCGAAGGCCAGTCCGGCGGCGAAATCCACCAGCCGCTTGGCGTCTCCCTCGTCCATCTCTGAGAGGTTCATGATCACCGGTACGCTCTCCCGGAAGTGCTCCCCGATCGTGCGCGCCTCGTTGTACGTGGTCGGGTGCAGGGTCGTGATCCGGTAGCTCTGGTGATCGTCCTCTGCGACCACGGCGCGCTCCCGCAGCTGCACCTGTGGTGCGAGCGCGAGGTTGTCCTGCGTCATCGGAGCGGACACCGGCGCGCGCCCGAGCGTACGCACGCTCGACCGGGGCCGCGCGAGCACCGGCTCGTCGTCGCCGTCCGGGTCGTCGTCGTAGTCGTCGTCGGCGTACCGGTCTCTGTAACCGCGGTCGGAGTAGCGCCGATCGTCGTCGGCGTACCGGCGGTCCTCGTCGTCCTCGATGAGGCCGAGCCACACCCCCGCCTTACGCATTGCGCCCATCGGGCGCCTCCCTCCCGTCACGCGTACGGCACACTCCCCAAGTCACCTGGCCTGGTTGACTCCTGAAGCACACCCGTGTAATTCGTGCCGTTCGGTCAGGCTACCTGAGCGGGGGCCGCTGACCGAGTAACGCGGTGCCGATCCGAAGGTGTGTCGCGCCGTGACGTACCGCGCTCTCCAGGTCACCGCTCATCCCCGCCGAGAGCGCGGTCGCCTCCGGGTGGACGGCGCACAGCTCGCTGCCCAGCACGGCCAGCCGCCGGTACGCCGGCTCCGGATCGGAGCCCAGCGGCGCGATCGCCATCAGCCCCCGCAGCCGCAGCC
>JBOGDG010000170.1:0-6822 GCA_050701655.1 Micromonosporaceae bacterium | reverse complement strand
CTCGCGGACCAGTTGCGCGCCCACCGGCTGGAACTGCTCGCCGACCCCGAGGACGAGCTGGCCGACCCGCGTACGGTCTTCTCCTGGTCGTACCGGTCGCTGCCGCCGGAGACCACATGGGTGTTCCGTACGCTCAGCCTCCACCCCGGTACGGAGTTCTGCCTCGCCGCGGCGGCCGCGCTGATCGGGCTGCCGGTCATGGAGGCGCGCGGCGCGCTGGACCGGCTGGTCGCCGTACACCTGCTGGAGCAGACCGGCCCGCGCCGCTACCGGTTCCATGACCTGATCCGGGAGTACGCCACCGAACGCGCCGCCAGCGACGAACCGGCCGATGCCCGGGCCACCGCCACCCGCCGGCTGCTCGACTGGTATCTGCAGTCGTCGTACCGGGCTAACCGGGCATTCAACTTCGGCACCCGGATAACGGTGCTGCCGTCAGCCGACGCCGACCTGGAGCCGCTCCGCTTCGGGGACCGGTCGGCGGCGCTGACGTGGTTCCAGGCAGAACTCCCCACCCTGGTGGCGGTGGCGCAGCACGCCGCGGATCACGGCCACCCGGCACACGCGGAGCAGTTGCAGTGGGTCCTCGCCGGACCGTGCGAGCTGACCCAGCGACTGGACGAATGGCTCGCTCTCGCCACGATCAGTTACCGCAGCGCGGAGTCTCTCGACGCCCCCGCGAAGCACCGTGCCGCGCGCGGGCTCGGCGTCGTCCTGAGCTACCTGGGCCGTCTCGATGAGTCAGAGCCGTACAAGGAGGAGGCGCTGCGCCACGCACGGACCGCGGGTGACGCCGAGGGCATCGTCAACGCGCTGAACGGACTCGGCATCACCCGCAAGGACCGGGGGAACTGGTTGGCCGGCCTCGAGTGCTGGCACGAAGCCCTCGGTACAGCACGCGACAACGGCCTTCAAAGTAAGGCGGCCGTCTGCCTGCTCAACATCGGCGGCGAAGAGGCCAACAACGGCCGGTACGAAGACGCCGTCCGGCACCTCGAGGAGGCGCTGGACATCTTCCGGGAACTGGACCTGCCCCTTCAGCAGGGAATGGCGCTGAGCAATCTGGCCGACGCGTACGCCCGCGCAGGGGACCTGCGCCGTGCCGTACGACTGTGCGACGACGCCGTGGCGGTGCTGGCACGTACCGAGAGCGGGACGGTTCCGTTCGATTTCGCCATGGAGATGACCCGGATCTATGCCCGGGCTGGGCACCGGGACAAGGCGCGCCAGGTGCTACGGCGCACCCTCCAGATGCTCCGCGGCGGGGCGCACCCGCGGCTGGCCGAGGCCGAGCAGCTGCTGCTGGAGCTCGGCGCCGTCGAGACGGAACAGCCCGCGCGCACAGCCGGGCCGGTGTAGGCCGCACGGACGCCGCGTACGACGGCGGGCCGGTCTCCCGCTGGGAGGCCGGCCCGCTCAGGCGTCGGTGTGGATCAGTAGCTCGGGCGGCCAGCGCCGGCGTACGGCATCGCGCTGAGGCTGATCTTCTCGACGTACTCGCCGGGCTGCGGCGCGTGGATCAACATGCCGTCGCCGATGTAGATCCCGTCGTGGTGCAGATCGCTGTAGAAGAACACGATGTCGCCGGGCTTGAGGTCGCCGCGGCTGACCCGGTTGGTGGAGTTGTACTGCCGCCGCGCGGAGTGCGGCAAGCTCACCCCGACCTGGTTGTACGCGCCCATCACGAGCCCCGAGCAGTCCCACGAGTTGGGGCCGGCGTCGCCGTAGCCGTACGGCTCGCCCAGCTGGTCGTAGACGAAGTTGACCACGCTCTGGGCCTTGCCACCGACGTACGGCGGCTCGCCGTAGTCCTGCTTCGGCGGGTTGAGCGGGCCGTACGCCTTCTCGTACGTGACCTTGAGCGTGCGCAGCTCGCCCTCGATCTTCTTCTTCTTGGCCGCGAGGTCCTTCTCCAGCGAGCGCTGCTTGGACAGCAGCTTGTCGATCCCGGCCTTCTTCTTGTCGAGGTCGGCTTTGGCGACGTTGAGTCCGTCGATCTTCTTGCCGTGTTTGGAGGCGAGCACGTCCAGTGTGGAGAGCTGGTCGACCAGGGTGGTCGGGGAGCCGCTGGTGAGCACCGCGTCGACCGAGCTGGCCTGGCCACCCTTGTACGCGGCGGCGGCGATCGCGCCGGTCTGCTGGTACAGCGCGTCGACCTTGTCCTGCAGCGGCTTGAGCTGCTTGTTGAGCTTCGCCGCCTTGGCCTTGGTGGACTTGAGCTTCTCCCGCGCGTCGTTGTACTTCTCGACCACGACCGAGAGGCTCTTGCCCATCTTGTCGATCTTCGCCCGGAGCTCCTCCTGGGAGGGCTCGGCGGAGGCCGTGCCGGAGAACGCGAGCGCCATCGTCAGTGCGGAGAGCACAGCGGTGACCGAGAGGGTGATGGTACGCAAGGGGCTTCGTGACGTCCGAACGTCTGTCACTTGCAGCCGGCTCCTTCTTCCTGCTACCGCCTACCGAGTTAGCTGACGGGTTCGGGCGGGAAGAAGATATTCGCCCTACCAGCGGGTTGCCCCACCGGATTCACCCCAAAGGGACTGGGTCCCCGGCTCGCCGTAAATGGTGCGACGACTCGGCGGTAATTCTCCGGTGCCGTCCATCTGGACGGCGGACTCCCGGACAATCGGCTCCACAGCTTAGAGAAGCCGGACGAGCCGAAGCAAGCCCGCCCCGCCCTGGTACGAGAATCGCCCCGAATCTGGCACAAAATAGGGACAAACTGGTGTGTTCCTCCCCTAACCGGCTGGCTACCCACAGGTTCTCCCCGCCAGCGACCGATCCGGTAACAGGACGTAGGAACGCCCACACGAACGGGTGACAGCCGAGGAGGAAATGCCCTCGGCCGTCACCCGCACTGTGCTATTCACCACACCCACTGCGATTAGCGGTCCGCTTTTCTCCGCGTACGCAGAGCAATTCCCCAAGAATTACTTAACAGATCCCGCCAGTACGCCCTGCACGAAGTACCGCTGGAACGCGAAGAACACGATCAACGGGACGATCATCGACAGGAAAACACCCGGCGCGATGATGTCGATATTCGCACCGAAGGCGCGCGTCTGTTCACGCAGCGCCACGGTGATCGGCTTCGCCTCGGACGCGAACACCTGGGCCACCAGCAGGTCGTTCCACACCCAGAGGAACTGGAAGATCGCCAGCGACGCGATCGCCGGCCACCCCAGCGGCAGCACCACCTTGCGGAAGATCGTGAACTCCCTGCCGCCGTCCATCCGGGCCGCCTCCAGCAGGTCCCGCGGAATCCCGATGAAGAAGTTGCGCAGCAGGAAGATCGCGAACGGCAGCCCGAACGCCACGTGGAACAGCACCGCGGCGGAGACCGTACCGAAGATGCCCAGCGCGCCGAAGATCCCCGCGTCCGGGATCAGCCCCACCTGGATCGGCACCACGATCAGCGCCACCACCAGCAGGAACAGCCAGTCCCGACCCGGGAACTCCAGCCACGCGAACGCGTACGCCGCGCCCGCCGACAGCAGCACCACCAGCAGCGTCGCCGGCACCGAGATCAACACCGTGTTCCACAGCGCACCGACGATGTCGGGATCAGAGAGCCGGGCCGCGTAGTTGGCGAAGCTCAGCTCCGCTGGCTTGGTCAGAACGGTCCACCAGCCCGACGCGTTCGTGGCCTGGCTGGTCCGGAAGCTCGCGATGAACAGTCCGAACGACGGCATCAGCCAGAACAGGGCCACCAGGACCAGGAAGGCCTGCACCAGGTAGCTGCCCAGCCGGCTCACCACCCGGTAGACCGCGCCGCGCTTCGGCGCACCCATCGCCGCGGCCGCCAGTTCGGTGGACGGCGCTTCGGTCGTGGTCACGACTGCTCCTTCCGGAACCTGCGTACGTTGAACAGCATCGCCGGCAGCACCACGAGGAACAGCAGCATGCCGAGCGCGCTACCCAGCCCCAAGTCCTTGGCGCCGAACGCCACCCGCCACATCTCCAGCGCGATCACGTTGGCGGCCGACTGCGAGGATTCGGGTGGGATCACGAACACCAGGTCGAAGATCTTCAGCACGTTGATCATGAGCGTCACGAACACCACCACCAGCACCGGGCGTACCAGCGGGATCGTGACCCGGCGGAACACCTGCCACTCGGTGGCGCCGTCCACCCGCGCCGCCTCCAGCGCGTCACGCGGGATCGCCGCCAGCCCGGCCGCGATCAGCACCATCGCGAAGCCGGCCCAGATCCAGATGTACGTACCGATCACCGACGCGGTAGCCAACGACGGCCCGAGCCAGTTGATCCCGCCGTACGACGCGGCGAAGTTGGCCGCCGGCAACCGCACCGTGTAGCCACTGCCGGACAGCTCGGGGATGGAGAATCGGCCCTCGTCGTCGGTGGTCGCCGTACCCACTACTTTGCCGTTCTGCACCGCCTCGACGGTGACGCCCGGCAGCCCCTTCTCACCCGGGTCGACGCCGCCCAGGGTGCCGGCGCCGCCCTTCTGGAAGTCCCGCCACACCACACCGGTGAGGCCGCTGCCGGCGCCGGTGGTGGCGGCGTCCTTCGCGGTCGCCGGGATCTGCCCGTCCTTGACGCCGACCAGCCCCATCAGGACCGGCTCGCCCGCGGCCACCGGATCCTTGGTCTGGATGCCATCGGCGTTCGTCACCAGCGGCACCGCGTCGCCCTCCACCTTGGCGGCGGGCGGACGGCTGCGGGCCCCCGGGTACGGCGCCGGGTCGGCGAACGTGTCGTGTACGCCGATCACGACCGCGTTCGCGACGCCGATGTCCGGGTCGTTGTCGTACACCATCTTGAAAGTCATGCCGGCGGCCAGGAACGAGATCGCCATCGGCATGAAGACGACCACCTTGAACGCGGTCGACCACTTCACCCGCTCGGTGAGTACGGCGAAGACCAGGCCCAGCGCGGTGACCACCGTAGGCGCCACGATCACCCAGATCACGTTGTTCTTGATCGCCGTGAAGGTGTCCTCGGTGGTGAACATGCTTACGTAGTTCTCGAGGCCGATGAAGGCGTCGCCGTCGGCGTCGAAGAAGCTGCGGAACAGTGTGTAGAAGATCGGATAGACCACCAGCACGCCCAGTACGAGCATCGCCGGCGCCAGGAAGAGCACGGTGATCAGCCGTCCGCCGCGCAGGGCGCTGTCACCGCCATCGGCGGGGGCCGACACGGCGGCCGCGCCCCCCGCCGTGACTGCGACCCGGGAGCGGTCGTCGCCTGGTCCCGTCTGATCCGGGCCACCAGCTTCGGAGCGCTCGTGTTCAGCGCCGGCGGCGGCCGCTCCCGGGTGCGTCATCTGTGTCCCCTTACTTCTTGTACGCCTTCGCCGCCTCGGCCTCCAACTTGGACGCCGTGGCTTCGACTGTGGTGGGGTTGCCGAGGAAGTCCTGGAGGACCTTCCACATGCCCTTGCCGACCGTGGCGCCGAAACCCGAGGGCTGCAGGTCCGACAGGTCGAACCGGAACGCGTCGCCGGCGTCGATGATCGCCTTGGCCACCGCGCGGGTGGGCTCGTCGGCGTACTTCGACAGGTCGACGTTCTTGTTCGGCGAGACGAAGCCGCCCTCGGCCGCCCAGACCTCAGCTGCCGCCGGGGTCGCCAGGTACTCCAGCAGCCCCATCGCACCCTTGCTGTCCTTCAGCGCGACGGCGACGTCACCGGCACCGACCACCGACTTCTCAGCGCCCTCCTTGACGGCGGGGAAGTCGAAGAACTTCGCGGTGTCGCCCACCTTGGCGCTGGACTCGGAGCTGATCACGCCGCCCACGAAGTCACCCTCGAAGACGATCGCGGCCTTCGGGTTGTCGCCGAACACGTTGGTCACCGACTGCGGGAACTTCACCGACAGCGCACCCTTCGGCCCGCCGGCGACGACGTTCTCGCCGCCCCACAGGTCGCCCAGGATCTTCAGCGTCTCCTTGACCGTCGGGTCGGTGTACGGAATCTCGTGCTTGGCCAGCTTGTCGTACATCTCCGGGCCGGCCACCTGCAGGTACACGTTCTCGAACCAGTCGGTGAGGGTCCAGCCGTCCGCACCGGCCACCGACAGCGGGGCGACCCCGGAGTCGGCGATCGTCGACAGCGTGGTCTCGAACTCTGCCCACGTCGTCGGGGGCTCCACACCCGCGTCCTCGAACGCGGTGGTGCTGTACCACATCAGGGACTTGTTGGCGGCCTTCAGCCAGACGCCGTACAGCTTGCCGTCCTCGGACGTGCCCAGCGTCTTCCAGATCGACGCGTAGTTCTCGGTGATGGCGGCGTCGACCTTGTCGTTGACCGGCTTGAGCGAGCCCTCCTTGGCGAGGTCGTTCATCAACCCCGGCTGCGGCAGCACCGCGACGTCCGGCGGCTTGCCACCCTCGATCTGGCCACCCAGTACGGTCGCGATGTCGTCACCGGTCGAGGTGTAGTTCACCTTCGCACCGGTCTGCTTCTCGAATGCGGCCAGAACCTTCTTGAATTTCTCCTGCTCGGCGCCCGACCAGACGGCGGCGACCTCGACGGTCTCCCCCTTCAGGGAGCCCTCCGCGGGACCACCTCCCCCATCGCCACCACCGCAACCAGCGGCGACGAGGGCAACGGCGGCAAGCGTCGCGCCGATGCCTCGCAACTTCCGGGTCATCCTGCTCCTCCTCATTGGTGTTCCACGCACACGTACGGCCCGAGCCGGTACGCGGTGCTACCCCGTCACGGACGGGGAGCTTGCGGCGTCGACGGCGGCGGACTCGCCCCACACCGACTCGCCGGTGGCGAGGTCGAACACGTGCAGCCGCTCGGTGTCGACCGCGACGGTGACCGGCTCGCCGACCCGTACCCTCGAACGGGGGTTGAAC
>JBOGDG010000169.1:0-6840 GCA_050701655.1 Micromonosporaceae bacterium | reverse complement strand
GGCTCCAGCACACCGGCGGCCACCGCGGACTCCCCGGCCTCGATCTGAGCCAGCGTCGCGGCGTGCCCGAACACTCCGGTGCTCTGTGGCACCTGCCGCGCGGCAGCGCGCAGCGCCGGGGTGGGCTGCACCCCGAGCTCGCTGCGGAACAGCTCCGTGCAGGCCGCGATCTGACGTTCGGCTGCCTCGGCGTCGCCCGCGAGACTCAAGCAGCGCACCAGCAAAGTCTGGTAGTTCTCGTCGAACGGGTTGAGCCCGACGAGCTGGGTGGCGTGGTCCGTGGCCCTGCCCGCGTCCCGGGCGAGACAGGCCAGCGCCGCCTCGTGCAGCACCGCCTCGGCGGCCGCGGCGAGGTGCCGCCGCTCGCCGTCGAGCCAGAGCTGAAATCCGGGGCTGTGCGGGAACACCATCCCGCCGAGCAGGTCCTGCCCGATTCCGGGTAGGCGTACTGCCTCCACCCAGGTGCCGCGCGTGAGGACGTCCACGTCGAGCACGGTGGCCGGGGGCAACGCAAGGCGCAGCGGGTCGCCCTCGACCACAGCGCGCTCGCCGAGCACCCGCCGCAGCTCTGTCAGACTCCATCGCAGCGCCCCGAGCGGATCGTCGGCCTCCGGGAACAGCAGACCGGCGAGCCGCTCGCGAGGCGTCGCGGTGGTGACGCGGGCGAGGTAGGCGAGCACCGCCCACGCCTTGCGTCCGCGCGGCTGTTCGAGTTGGCCGTCGCCCTCGATCTGCGGCCCCCCGAGTAGCTGTACCCGTAAACTCACGAATCCTCCGCCCCGAGGCCTACCCGTGCACCGAAGCCTGCACGTTGCGGCACAGCCCCGTGTTCGGTTCGCCGGGAGCGCAGCCCCCGTTGAACGAGGAGATCTGGTAATCCAGCATGCCCGGGATGGCCGGCCCGTGGGTACGGATCACCAGGTGCACTTCGGCGCCCCGAGGGTCGGCGCTGACGCGGAAGCCGGCGCCGCGCCGACCCCGAGCAGTGGCGCGACGCCGCCGTTGTCACCAGGCTGCGTCGCGTCTCACTCACCTTCTTCCGTACGTCACCGCGTGCACCGGGGTGATCGCGGTCGTGTCGATGTCCCGGAAGCCGTGCCGGGCCAGCAGCTCGAGGTACGTCCGCACCGGAAGCAACTGGTCGTCGATGAGCGCCTCGAAGAACTGGATCCCCGACATGAAGCGCCCTGCCGGCGCGCGCAGCCCCTCGGGTGTGTCCGGAAACGGGAAGTCGCTGATCACGAACACCCCGCCCGGCTTCAGCGCCCGGTACGTGTTCTCGATGACCTTGTCGATGTCCCGGCATTCGTGCATCGAAATGTTGTTGATCACCACGTCGAACTCCCGGTCGTACGCCAGGTCCTCCAGCGGGCTGTGGGCCAGATCGACGCGGTCGGTCACCTCGGCGGCGCGCAGCTTGTCGGCCGCCAACTCCAGGGAGTACGCATCCCCGTCCACTCCCAGGTACGAGCCCTTCGGGTACCGGGTCGCCAGCTTGACCAGTCCGACCCCGGCGCCGCAGGCGGTCTCCAGCGCCCGGGCGCCGGCCGTGAGCGTTTCGACCAGCCCCGGCACCCGCTCCAGGCCGCCCGGGATGAGCCGGTTGTAGAACGCCCGCCCGGTGCCGGCGACCCCGGCGATCCATTCCGCGCTGCACTGGTCCCACCAGAGGTGCTCGCCGCTCGGCAGCCGCTCGGCGAACTTGTCGAACACCTCCGGCTGGCTCAGCACCACGAACCCGCCGCCCATGTACGCCGGCGAGTCCAGGTCCAGCAGCAGAGTGGCCAGGTGCGGCGCGAGACGGTAGCGGCCCCGGGTCTCGTCGAGCACGTCGGCGGCGTACCCCGACTGGCACCAGACCCCGACGTAGAACGGATCCAGTGAGGTCTGGGCCGCGAGCGTCTCCGGGCTGATCCCTTCCTCGTGCTGGGCCAGTTCGGAGACCAGCCCGAGTCGCAGGCCGATCTCGATGGTGCGGTGGCCGACGTACCCGGCCAGGTGTCCGAGCAACTTTCCGGCCTGGTCCTTCAGCGCAGGCTGGGTGACGGTCTCGGTATTCGTCATGACGCCTCCTTGTCGCGTACGCGACGCCGCGGACTGCGGCTGTCCTGGCGGCAGTCTCCCGAGCAACCGTGTGAGCAGACGTTTGACGGATACTGCTTGTGGAGTGAGGCCCGGCTGTCTGACCCGGCGGCTCGGCCCGCCCCAGGACACTAGGAGTGCGTGCGTACGAGCAGGTCAGCCACGCCGAAGCCGAACAGTGCGATGCCGACGAAGCCGTTCGCGGTGAAGAACGCCCGGCTCACCCGGGACAGATCGCCGGGCTTCACGATCGCGTGCTCGTAGGCGAACGCGATCGCGGCCAGCGCCAGCCCGATCCACCACAGCCAGCCCATCCCGATCAGTACGCCGAACCACACGAACAGCCCCAAGGTGATCACGTGCGTCACGGTCGAGGCGTGCAGCGCGAAGGCGACCCCGAACCGCGCCGGTACGGAGCGCACCCCGATTGTGCGGTCCACCTCGGCGTCCTGGCAGGCGTAGATCAGGTCGAAACCGCCGATCCACAGCCCGACCGCGATCGCCAGCACCGCCGCCGGCGCGGCACCCTCGAAGGTCCCGGTGACCGCGAGCCAGCCACCGGCGGGGCCGATCGCCTGGGCCACGCCGAGCACCGCGTGCGGGTAGTCGGTGAAGCGCTTCGCGTACGGGTAGACCACCAGCGGGACCACCGCTAGCGGGGCCAACATCAGGCAGAGCGGGTTGAGCAGCGCCGCCGCGCCGAGGAAGACGGCGAGCGCCAGCCCGGCACCCCACCAGGCGGTCGACACGCTCACCGCCCCGGTCACCAGCTCCCGTCCGGCGGTACGCGGATTCCGCGCGTCGATGTGCCGGTCGATGATCCGGTTCGCCGCCATCGCGAACGTACGGGCGCCCACCATCGCCACGGTGATCACCAGCAGCGTCCACCAGTCGAAGCCGCCGCCGCCCGGGCGCCACATCGCGGTCAGCGCCGCGAGGTACGCGAACGGCAGCGCGAACACCGAGTGCTCGATCGCCACCAGGTTGAGGAAGGCGCGTACCCGTCCCGGCGCTGCGGCCGGAGCGCTCACAGGCCGTACTCCTTCCAGCGGCGGTCGACCTGGGCGACCATCTCCGGCGACATCGTCGCCACCTCGGGCCAGCCCCGGGTGTAGCCCTCCTCGGGAAGCTTGGCGGTCGCGTCGATGCCGATCTTGCCGCCCCAGAACTGCTGGTACGACGCGTGGTCGAGGTGATCCACCGGGCCGGAGGTGAGCAGCATGTCGTGGGCGTAGTCGACGTTGCCGAACGCCCGCCAGGCGACCTCGTTGTAATTCTGTACGTCGCAGTCCTCGTCCACCACGACGATCAGCTTCACCAGCGACATCAGCCCGGCGCCCCACAGCGCGTGCATCACCTTCTGGGCATGCTTCGGGTAGCGCTTGCGGATCGAGACGATCACGCAGTTGTGGAACACGCCCGGCTCCGGCATCGAGTAATCCACGATGTCCGGCACCATCAGGCGAAGCAGCGGCAGGAAGATCCGCTCGGTGGCCTTGCCGATCGGACCGTCCTCCTGCGGCGGCTTGGAGGTGACGATCGAGTGGTAGATCGGCTTCTGCCGCATCGTCATGGCTTCCACGTGCAGCACCGGGAACGGCTCGACCGGGGTGTAGAAGCCGGTGTGGTCGCCGAACGGGCCCTCCGGGAGGCGCTCGCCCGGCTCGACGTACCCCTCAAGGATGATCTGAGCGTGAGCGGGCACCTGCAGGGGCACCGTGAGTGCGTCGACCATCTCCACCCGCTCGCCGCGCAGGAAGCCGGCGAAGAGGTACTCGTCGATGTCGGGCGGCAGCGGCGCCGACGCGGCGTAGCTGACCACCGGGTCGCAGCCGAACGCGATCGCCACCGGCAGCCGCTGCCCGAGCCGCTCGGCGACCGCGTGGTGGGCGTTGGAGTCCTTGTGGATCTGCCAGTGCATCGCGATGGTGTTCCGGGAGTGCTGCTGCAGCCGGTAGAGCCCCAGGTTGCGCTTGCCGGTCTCCGGGTGCTTCGTGTGGGTCAGCCCGTAGTTGTGGAAGATCCCGCCGTCGTCTGGCCACGTCTGAAGGCCCGGCAGCCGGTCCAGGTCGACCTCGTCACCCTTGTAGACGACCTCCTGGCAGGGCGCGTGCTTGACCTTCTTCGGCGGTACGGACTTCAGCTGCAGCAGCTTGCCGAAGCCCTCCCGCAGCCCGGACCAACCGACCGGCAGCTCCGGCTTGACCAGCGCCCCGATCCTGTCGCCGACCTCGTCAAGCGAGTCGACGCCGAGCGCCATACACATCCGCTTCTCGGTGCCGAACAGGTTGATCGCCACCGGCATCCCGGCCCGGGTGGTGCGCTCGAACAGCAGCGCCGGGCCGCCAGCCCGGACGACCCGCTGGGTGATCTCGCTGATCTCCAGGGTCGGGTCTACCCCGGTGCTCACCCGGTGCAGCTCACCGGCCCGCTCCAGTGCGGCCAGAAAACCATTGAGATCCTGGTACGGGAATCCACGCGCCATGCGAGCCAGTATGTCCGGCGTGCCGCTCGGCGGCGTGGCCACCCCGTACCGGCGGAGGGGTACGTCGCACAGCTAGCGGTCCGCTACCGGGTCGAGGACGGGTTTGACGTCGACGATCGGCGTACCGTCGAGGGCTTCCATCTGGTTGACCTGGACCCGCAGGCCGTCGACGGCGAGCACGCTGACCCGGTGCAGGCCGATCGGGTTCGGGCGGTCCGGCGAGCGGGTGCTGAAGACACCGGTCTCGGGCCGGCTCGGGTCACTGCGCGGGTGCACCGCCAGTACGTCGCGTACGGCCCGATCCAGCCAGGTCAACACCAGGATCTCGTGGCCCACCTTCAGCTCGCGCATCGCCCGCGCCACCTCCGGCGCGAACTCCAGCCACGCGTCCGGCGCCCCCTCGTCCCCCTGCTTCGGCGCCTCGCCCCGCTCCTTCAACTCCGACCGCACCCACCCCACCGCGCGCAGCTCCATGCCGCCTCCCGGATCTTGGTCAGCTAGACCCTAACCGGTGGCGGGCGCTGGTGATGGCGAGCACGAGGCCGAGACTGGCGATCGCGGTGGCGGCCAGGAAGGCGGTGCCGCGGCCGGTGACGGTGGCGACCAGGCCGAGGCTGACCGGGCCGAGGCCGAGCCCCAGATCGAGGCTCATGCCGAGGGTGCCGCTGACCGCGCCGCGTTCACTGGCGGGCGTACCCTCCATCGCGAGCATCATGATGGCCGGGGTGGCGAGCGCGACACCCACCGCGAGCACCACGGTGCCGGCGATCAGCCCACCGGCCGTACGCCACAACCCGATCGTCGCCAACCCCGCGGTCGCGAGGGTGAGCGCCGCGATGGTGGCACGGGAGGCGCCGAGCCGGTCCGGCAGCCGGGCCCCGAACAGCCGGATCAGCACCACGATGCCGGCGAACCCGAACAGCACCCAGCCGGAGCTGGGGAGACCGAGGTCGCGGGCGTACAGCGGGGTGAAGGCGAGTAGCCCGGCCATCCCCCAGACCACGGTGAGCAGCAGCCCGGCCGGGACCAGCGTGGCGCGGTGGATCAGCTTCCGAGGTCCGAACGGCGCGGTGTCCGGGTCACGCGTCTCCGCCACCCGCAGCCCCAGCAGTACGGCGATCCCGGCGACACCGGCGGCGACCAACCAGGTGGTGACGTACCCCCGGGAATCCACCAGCCACTCACCGACCGGTGGGCCGAGCGCGAGCCCGACGTAGAGCGAGAGCGAGGCGTAGCTCATCGCCTCGCCGCGACGTGCCGGCGGCGCCAGGTCACCGACGGCGGCGACCATGCCGACGAAGAACAGCGCCTCGCCGACCCCGGTCAGCAGCCGCAGCCCGACCAGCGCCGGTACGGTGGCCGCGACCGCGTACCCGAGCACCGAGACGCCGAACACCGCCGCGCCGGCGATCATCACGAGCCGCCGGCCCCGCCGGTCGGCCAGCCGTCCCGCCCAGGGCCGCAGCAGCAGCGCGGAGAGGGTGAACGCGCCGAAGCTGATCCCGACCGCCGCGTTGCTGCCGGCGAGCGGGCCGGCCACGTACCGGGGCACCGCGGGGATCAGTACGCCGACGGCGAAGAAGTACCCCAACGCCGCCAGCATCACCGTCGTGAACGCCGGCGTGAGAAGCCGGGGCCGCGCCGTGACCTGCGGGAATGTGCGGATCTGCATGGGCTCCACCCTCGCTGCCAACAACCGACAGCGCATCGGTAGCTCTACCCATACGCTCGATTGCAGCCGTTGCGTGTGTCACGTAACCGACAGCCGGCGACCGGGAGGCGAAAATGCCCCAGCTCCGGATGGCGGATCTGCTGTCCGCGCTGTCGATCACGATGGACCTGGCGATGGCGCATGCCCCGGAGCAGTCGGTACGCGCCTGCCTGGTCGCCGCCGGGCTCGCCCGCCAGATCGGGCTGCCGGAGTCCGAGGTCGCCGACGTCTACTACGCGACGCTGCTGCGCCACATCGGCTGTACGGCGACCGCCCACGAGGAGTCGGCGCTGTTCGGCGACGAGCTGGTGCTCCGCCCGTACGCCGAGCGCACCGACCCGGCCAGCCGGCGGGACTCGCTCGCGCTGCTGCTGCGTACCGGGCAGGGCACCGGCGTACGCCGGCTGGGCTACCTGGCACGGACGGTACGGGCCGGCCCGGCCGCCGAGTACGCGATCCTGCGGGCGATCTGCGAGGTCGGGTCGATGCTCGCCGACCGGCTCGAGCTCGGGGCGCCGGTGACCGCCGCACTCGGCCAGATGCTGGAACGCTGGGACGGCGG
>JBOGDG010000168.1:0-6841 GCA_050701655.1 Micromonosporaceae bacterium | reverse complement strand
GCGCGGCGTTCCACGGTTATGAGCCATTCCCCAATCGATGCGCTGCGATCTCTAACGCACTGATCGACCAGATCCGGGAAGACGAAGCGGTGTGAGGCGGGCGCTGCTCGACGTCAACGTGCTGCTGGCGCTTCTCGACATCGATCATGTCGACCATGAGCGCGCCCGCGGCTGGATCAACACTGAGATCAGTCATGGCTGGGCGTCGTGTGCGATCACGCAGAACGGCTTCGTGAGGATCATCAGTCAGCCGCGATATCCCAGCCCGGTTTCTCCGAGTGAGGCAATGGGTCGGTTGGCCCACGCGACCGACACCGAGCACCACGAGTTCTGGCCCTGCGCCGTGAGCGTTCTCGACGAAGGGGTCGTTGACCGCTCCCGGATCCACGGCCCTCGCCAGGTGACCGACGCCTACCTGCTCGCACTGGCCACCAGCCGTGGGGCCCGGTTTGTCACCTTCGACAGGTCAGTGCCGCTGGACGTGGTTCCCGGAGCGAAGGCAGCGAACCTGACCGTGTTGTGACGGGCCGCCCGTGTGGCACCGCCACGGGCCGTGCCGCGATAGCGTCGGCGTGAGGACACACAGGGGGAGGACGCATGGGTACGGTCGTACTGGACATCAGCACGTCCCTTGACGGGTACGTCGCCGGGCCCGACGACGGGCTCGGGAAGGGGCTCGGCGAGGGCGGCGAGCCGATCCACTACTGGGTGTTCGGCGGCTGGACGTACAGCGACATATCGGACCACCTCCTCGGATCTCCAGCTGCTGACGTGGGTGCGCAGGCTTGCGCGGGACATGTAACGCGATGATGCGCGCTTTACGCTAATCTGGGGATCGTCACGCTCGGCTGTTGACTAACTTCTTCTTGCGGAGTTTCATCAAGAATGTCCTAGCCCGGGATGCGTCGGAGGGACATCGTGGGTGGGCTTCCGCTTTCTCGAAAGATCACTAATCAGTCAGCGGTTCTTATCGCCGTGCTGGTTCTCCTCGTCGGGACTGCCGTTGGAGTGGCGGTGTACTCGCTGGTCGAGGCGTCATCTGGGGGGCCGGCGAAAGATCCGCAGAAGGCCGTCGAGAAACTTGACTGCGAGGATTCGCAGTATGCGCACGCGATCATCGAGCCTGGCCCGGGCATGGAGCGGGCTGGCCCCGAAGAGATCGCGGATCGGTACGCCGACGGGTCGGGGCTGGCTGCAGACTTTGGCCGACTGCAGCGCAAGGTCACCTACAACACGGGTGAGGAAGCCGAGATCGTGTTCCGGGACACGCGCGGGCGGAATGTGGCGATACTGCAGCTCGAACGCGGCGACCTGGGATGGCGACTGACCACGGTCACGCGGTGCGGAGGAGCATGACCACGACGGCCAAGATCGGTAGACCGTTCGTCACCCTAGCCCTGATCTCGTTACTCGTCATCGCGGGCGCCGCCCAGCCGGCCATGGCGCACAGCGCCAGTCTTTATATCCCGTGGAAATGGTCAACGGCTGGTAGCAACACCATCGACTGGTACTTCAAGAGCGACTTCCCCGGCGGAGCCCACCGCGACCGCGTTCTCAACGGAGCGTCCCAGTGGAACCAGCGCGGCGGCGCCGCGGAACCCAACTTCATCAACGCCGGCCAAAGAACCAGCCCGGGCAACGCCGATAATCCCTGCGGTAACAGTTTGAATGGGGCTTTCTGGCGCAACTTGGACCTATACGGCACGAGCGTGCTCGGGGTCGCGATCGTCTGCGTCGATGGATTCGGCAACATCACACGGTTCACGATCAACTTTGACAACAACCAGAACTGGTACACCGGCACGGGAAACGCGTCCGATGGATTCCTTGGCCTCTGCATTCCCAGTTGCGAGATAGACCTGTGGAGCGTAGCCAGCCACGAGTGGGGGCACATCGCCGGCTTCCTTCGAGGCCCCAACGATGACGGGCATTACGACAGCGGCGACCCGGTTTGTGAGAACAATTCAAGTCAGCACACCATGTGTCCCGCCTACTCGCCCGGGACGGAGCGTATGCGAACGCTCGCAGCGCACGACATCCACACGTTTGAAGCCGCGTACTGAACCTCTACGCGACCCCGTTGAGGTGGACGGGCTGGCGACGAGAGAACTGGTCCGCGCGGTCGACTCCCCGAATGCCACTCACCTGTCGTACCGGGTGGAGCGCGGCGCCGGATGGCTGACGAGGAGCTGCTGACGGCGCGGCTGTCACTGCGCCGGCCCGCGCCGGCCGATGTCGACGCGATCTACCCGGCGACCCCGACTGAGTGGTTGCGCGGCGTGCGTACGCTGCCGGCCGCAAACCCACACCAGATGAACACGGGGGAATGATGAGGCCGCAACCGATCTGGGCCCGGATAGCCGTGGCCTGCACCGCCGGCGCCGCGCTGACGCTGCTGGCCGGCCAGGCGTACGCCGAGGAGTCACCGAGCCCGCAGCCGTCCGACAGCGCGTCACCGACGCCGAGCACGCCGGCGTCGCCGGTCAACCCGCAGCCGCCGAGGCCGAAGCCGACCAGCGCCGACCTCGCGGTACGGATCGCCACCGACAAGGTCGCCGTGGACTCCGCCGGCAAGGTGATGCGGGTCGACGTACTCAACAGCGGGCCGGACGCCGCCCGCGACGTGACGCTCACCCTGGACCTGTCGGGGCTTGGCGACAACGTGGAGCTCGGGGTGCACGAGGACCCGGCCTGCGAACAGTCGGGCAAGACCATTGTCTGCGGGTACGAGGAGATCAGGGCCGGCGCCAACCGGGTGGCCGCGTTCAAGATCAAGCCGAAGTCGGGGGCCGAGCCGGGCGCCGCCGGCACTGTGAAGGCCACCGTCGCCGCGAAGCAGGTGAAGGATGCCGACACCGGCAACAACACCGACACCGTGACGATCCAGATCGTCGACTCCGCGGTGGACCTGGTCGCCGCCGCCGAGGACATCGGCCCGGTGAAGCCCGGCAAGTCGGCGCAGCTGAAGTGGGCGTTCGGCAACTTCGGTGACACCGCCGCGAAGGGTATCTCGATCAAGTTCTCGCTGCCGGCGTACGCGACGTTCGTGGAGACGTACTCCGACTGCACGACCAGTAGGAACCGCCGCGAGCTGGTGTGCACCGCCGAGGACGTGGTGGTGGAGCCGGGTGTCGTGATCTCCTGGAACGGCGAGGGCGTACGGCCGCTGCACGTGAAGGTGGCCGCCGACGCGCCGGGGCCGATCAGCCTTGGGCAGGGGTCGTTCGTGTCTGCGGCGCTCGGTGAGGTGGAGCCGCAGCCGGTGTCCGGTGCCGGGGCGCGGATGATGGCCGCGGAATCCGGCACCCGGAGTGCTCCGGACGTGGACGGCGACGACAACAGCGCCAGCTTCGCCGTACTCACCAAGGAGAACCCGGCCGATCTGGCGGTGTCGGTGCCGGCCGCTTCGGGCCAGGTCGGCGACACGGTGAAGGTCACCGTCACGGTGAAGAACAACGGCCCGGCCGACGCCAACGGGTTCACCGCCACCATCGCGCTGCCCACCGGTACCAAGCTGGCCGAGGTGCCGCAGGCGTGCACGCACGACAAGGAGGCCGCCACCCTGTCGTGCCAGGCCGGCAACTCGCTGGACACCGGCAAGACCGCGAAGCAGGACCTGATGCTGAAGATCGCGTCCCGGGACCTGGAGAACGGCTCGGTGCGGGTCGCCACCAACAAGATCCCGGACCACAAGCCGGGCAACAACAAGACCGAGATCGCGGTGTCGATCGGCACCGGAGGCTCCGGCGGCGGCCTGCCCGTCACCGGCACCAGCCTCACCGCCGTGATCGGGGGCGGCGCGGCCGCCGTACTGCTGGGGGTCGTGCTGTACGCGTTCGCGCGGCGCCGTCGTACCAGCTAGGGCTGTTCGGCAGCGGTTGAGGGAGTGGCGGGGCGTACCCCCGCCCCTCCTTTGTCTTTATCGACTGGAATCGATATCGGCTGCAACCGGCGCGGTGGCGGCGACGTGACATCAGCAGTGGAACAGCCCGCGGGCCCGGACCTTCAGTGATGGCGTGCCCTGGCGACGGCCAGGCAGCCGTGAATGGGGAACTGATGTACGTGCGCAGACACAGCACCACGGCCCGGGTGGCCGTCGTGGCGGCGGGGATCCTCACCGCCCTGACAATGACCTCCCTCCCGTCGTACGCGGAGGAGCCGGCGCCGACACCGTCGGAGAGCCCCTCCGAGAGCCCGTCCGCGGAGCCCTCGCAGGCGCCGTCGGAGAGCCCGTCCGGCGAGCCGCCGTCGGACAGCCCGGCGCCGCCGGCCCCGACCGGCAGCTCGCCACCCGCCGGCGACCCGTCTCCGGGCGAGGACTCTCCGCCCGGCACGGTGCCGGTCGACCTCGGGGTGACCGCGCCGGGATCGAAGGTGACGGTCGGCTCCGCCGGCAAGTGGGTACGGATCGACGTCGACAACATGGGCTACGGCACGGCGGAGAACGTGCGGGTCACGCTGCAGACCGGCGACCTGAGCGACCAGGTCACGGTGGAGCTGCCCGGCGAGGACCAGGACTGCCAGATCGACGGTACGACCAGCGTCTGCACGTACCCGGACCTGGATCCCGGTGACATCGACACGTACGTGGCGTTCCAGGTGATCCCGAAGCCGGGCGCCACCGAGGGCGCGGTCGGTACGGTGACCGCGTCCGTCACCTCGGACAACCCCGACTTCAACCCCGACAACGACACCACCGACCTGAGTATCGAGCTGGTCGGCTCGGGGCCGGACCTGACGTCGTTCGCCGCGGCGGTCGGGCCGGTGAAGCCGGGCAAGTCGGAGCCGCTCTACATCGGTGTGGTCAACCAGGGTGACCAGCCCACCAGCAGCCTCACGATCACCCTCACGCTGCCGGCGTACGCGAAGTTCGTGGAGCGGTACGCCGACTGCACGTACGCCAACAACTACCGTACGGTGACCTGCTCCGCACCGGACCTGGTGTTGGAGCCGGGTGAGGGCATCGACCTGTCCGAGGCGTTCACCGTCGCGGTGTCCAAGCACGCGCCCGGGCCGGTGGTGCTGGGTCGCGGCGCGTTCACCGCCAGCGGCGAGGCCGGCGAGCCGGTGAAGGGCAAGCGGAGCGGCGGCTCGTTGCTCGGCCGTACCGCCGGCTCCGCGGTCAGCGCGCAGGAGATGGTGCCGGGTGACGACACCGTCACGTTCCCGGTGAAGACCACCCGCAACCCCGCCGACCTGGCGGTCACCGCGTCGCGTGCCGAAGGCGAGGCGGGCGACACGGTGAAGGTGAAGTTCACGGTGACCAACCGGGGCCCGGCGGACCTGACCGGATTCCACATCAAGATCACCGCACCCACCGGTACGACGATCAGCGGCGACCCGTCCGACGAGCAGCTGGACTGCTCTCCGGACTCCGGCGGCAACCTCGACAGCAGCGAAGCCGACTGCAACTTCCGGGCCCCGCTGCGCAGCGGCAAGTCGAAGGTGATCACGTTGGCGTTCGTGATCCAGGCCGAGCAGGTCGGCAAGGACGGCAAGGCCGTGGTCGACGCGTGGACTCCGGGCGGCGATCCGAAGCTGAAGAACAACACCGCGACGATCGTGATCGGGCCACCCGGATCCGGCGGCGGTGGCGGGGGCGGCGGGCTGCCGGTCACCGGCACCAGCCTGGCCGGCCTGGTGGGCGGCGGTGTGGCGGCCGTACTGCTCGGGCTGGTGTTGTTCCTGGCGGCGCGGTGGCGGCGTACCGGTCTGGCGTGACCGATCGCGGTGGGCGGCGGCATCGCCCGTCACCCACCGCGCTCACCGGCCGCGGTGGGTGGCGGCGTACCGGTCTGGCGTGACCGGCCGCGGTGGGTGGCGGCGTACCGGTCTGGCGTGACCGGCCGCCCTGCCGGCGGGGCCGGAGCCGCCCTGCTGGCCCTGCCCGGGCCCGCGACTGGCAGAGTGGTACGCCGTGACCCGCGCTTCTCTGGACAAGCAGCCGCATGAAGTCGCCGCCATGTTCGACGGGGTGGCCCAGCGGTATGACCTGACCAACACGGTGCTCTCGTTCGGGCAGGACCGGCTGTGGCGCCGCGCCACCGCCGACGCGCTCTCGCTACGCCCCGGCGAGCGGTGCCTCGACCTGGGCGCCGGCACCGGAGTCTCCACCGAGGAGCTGTCCCGCTCGGGTGCACTCGTGGTCGGCGCCGACATCTCGCTCGGCATGCTGGCGGCGGGAGCCCACCGCGGGGTGCCGCTGCTGGGTGCCGACGCGCTGGCATTGCCGTTCGCCGACAAGAGCTTCGACGCGGTCACCATCTCCTTTGCGCTGCGCAACATCGTGGACGCCGACGCGGCGCTGCGCGAGATGGCGCGGGTGACGAAGCCCGGCGGCAGGCTGGTGATCTGCGAGTTCAGCCACCCGACGTGGGGTCCGTTCCGGGAGGCGTACCTGCGCTACCTGATGGCCGGGCTGCCGGCGGTGGCGCGGGCGGTGTCGAGCAACCCGGACGCGTACGTCTACCTCGCCGAGTCCATCCAGGCCTGGCCCAACCAGCGCGACCTCGCCGCCCGCATCGCCGGCAGCGGCTGGACCCGCGTCGGCTGGCGCAACCTCACCGGCGGGATCGTCGCCCTCCACCGCGCCACCCGCCAGTAACCTGGCGCACTGTCGGCTGGCGCACTGTCGGCTGGCGCACTGTCGGCTGGCGCACTGTCGGCTGGCGCACCTGTGGATTGTGGTCAATCTGCTGTCTCCCGACGCGGGAGACAGCAGATTGACCACAAACCCTCACACCAAGTCGTAGGCGTGCGGGGCGGCGCTGACAGGGGGTGTCAGGGGTCCGTCAGTAGTGTCCTGTTGCGAGCCGGGAGACGCCGTGCCGACTGATACCAC
>JBOGDG010000167.1:0-6846 GCA_050701655.1 Micromonosporaceae bacterium | reverse complement strand
GTGCTGCGCGGCGGCCACGGCGAGGCGGAGGCCGGCGAGGACATCGACCCGACGATCTCCAGCGACTGGCGCACCCTGGCGCTCCTCGGCGGGGCGCTGCTGGCGAACCTTGCGCTGATCGACACCGCCGGCTGGCCGGTGTCCGGCGCCGTGCTGTTCTGGGGCGCGGCGTACGCCCTGGGCTCCCGGCACTACCTGCGCGACCCCGGGATCGCGCTGACGCTCTCCACCGGCAGCTACCTCGGGCTGGCGCAGCTCGGGGTCGTGCTGCCCGGCGGCCCGCTGGAAGGGGTGCTGGCATGGACACTCTGACCAGCCTGCTGGACGGGTTCGCCACCGCCCTCGCGCCGGAGTACCTGCTGTTCGCGATGATCGGCGTGCTGCTCGGCACCGCGATCGGAGTGCTGCCCGGCATCGGCCCGGCGATGGCCGTGGCGCTGCTGCTGCCCCTCACCTTCGCGCTGGACCCGATCGGTTCGTTCATCATGTTCGCCGGGATCTACTACGGCAGCATGTACGGCGGATCCACCACCTCGATCCTGCTCAACGTCCCCGGTGAGGCCGCCTCGGTGATCACCGCGCTCGAGGGCAACAAGATGGCGAAGGCCGGGCGGGCGGCGCAGGCGCTTGCCACCGCGGCGGTCGGCTCGTTCGTCGCGGGCACCATCGGCACCCTGGGGCTGGTGTTCGCCGCGCCGCTCGTGGTGGCTGTCGCGCTCTCTCTCGGCCCCGCGGACTACTTCGCGATCATGCTGCTCGCGTTCGTCGCCACGTCGGCGGTGCTGGGCGGTTCCCGGATCCGCGGCTTCTCCGCGCTGCTGCTGGGACTCACCATCGGCACGGTGGGACTGGACCCGGTCACCGGGCAGCAGCGGCTCACTTTCGGGATTCCGCAGCTCGCCGACGGCATCGACGTGGTGATCGTCGCGGTCGCCATCTTCGCGGTCGGCGAGGCACTCTGGGTGGCCGCGCACCTGCGGCGGCGCCCCATGGAAGTGATCCCGGTGGGTCAGCCGTGGATGGGGCGGCAGGACTGGTCGAGGTCGTGGAAGCCGTGGCTGCGCGGCACTGTGATCGGCTTCCCGTACGGAGCCATGCCGGCGGGCGGCTCGGAGGTCCCGACCTTCCTGTCGTACCTCCTGGAGAAGCGCCTGTCGAAGCGCCCCGAGGAGTTCGGCAACGGCGCGATCGAAGGTGTCGCCGGCCCCGAAGCGACCAACAACGCCTCTGCCGCCGGGGTGCTGGTGCCGCTGCTCACCCTCGGGCTGCCCACCACCACCATCGCGGCGGTGATGCTGGCGGCGTTCCAGCAGTACGGCATCCAGCCCGGGCCCCTGTTGTTCGAGAACGAGCCGAAGCTGGTGTGGGGCCTGATCGCGAGCCTGTTCATCGGGAACACCCTGCTGCTCGTGCTCAACCTGCCGCTCGCCCCGATCTGGGCCAAACTGCTGCAGATCCCACGGCCGTACCTCTACGCCGGGATCCTGTTCTTCGCCAGCCTCGGGGTGTACGTGGTCAACGGCACGCCGGTCGACCTGGCGATCATGCTGGTGTTCGGGGCGGTCGGCTTCATGCTGCGCCGGTACGGCCTCCCGATCACACCCGTGGTGATCGGAGTGATCCTGGGGCCGATGGCCGAGCGGCAGATGCGCCGGGCGTTCCAGCTCGCCGACGGCTCGGTGGCGGGGCTGGTGGACAGCTGGGTCTCGATCGCCGTCTACCTCGTGATCACGGCGATCCTCGCCTGGCCCGTGGCCCGCTGGCTGCTCCGCCGGTCGGGCGCCCTCAGTCCGGCCTGACCTTCCGTTACGCCACGGTGCGGTTCGGCGCACGGGCCGGGCCATGCCTGTTGAGCCGGCGCCGGGGCAGGTGCTGGTGTGCCGCGACATGGGGGTCGCGGCACAGAGGGAACCCGCCTGCCTCGGCGTCATCCAGAGAGAGGCTTCCCCATGAACGTTGCTGGCTGGGTGTGGGTCGCCACACTGATCGCCCTGACCGCGGTGCTGCTCATTGATCTTGTGATCATCGGCCGGCGACCCCACGAACCCACGATGCGGGAGTCCCTGCTCTGGGTGAGCCTCTATGTCGACCTCGCGCTGGCCTTCGGTGTCGGCGTGTTCCTCTTCTCCGGCCCCAGGCACGCGGGCGAGTTCTACGCCGGCTGGCTCACCGAGTACAGCCTCTCGGTCGACAACCTTTTCGTTTTCGTGATCATCATGAGCCGGTTCGCCGTGCCGCGGATCCATCAGCAGAGGGTGCTACTGGTTGGCATCGTGCTGGCGCTGCTGCTGCGCGGCGCCTTCATCGCGGCCGGTATCGCGATCATCCACCAGTTCGTCTGGGTGTTCTACATCTTCGGAGCGTTTCTGCTCTACACCGCGGTGCAGTTGGCGCGGCATGGCGAGGAAGACGAGGGGGACTTCAAGGAGAACACGCTGATCCGGTGGAGCCGGCGATTCCTGCCGCTCGCGAAGCGCTACGACGGGTCGAAGCTGACCACCCGGATCGAAGGCCGGCGACTGTTCACCCCGATGCTGATCGTGATGATCGCGATCGGCACCACCGATCTGATCTTCGCGCTGGACTCGATCCCGGCGATCTTCGGCCTCACCACCGAGGGGTATCTGGTGTTCACCGCGAACGTGTTCGCGTTGATGGGCCTGCGGCAGCTCTACTTCCTGTTGGGTGGCCTGCTCGACCGGCTGGTCTACCTCAGCATCGGTCTTGCCGTCGTGCTCGGCTTCATCGGGGTGAAGCTGGTGTTGGAGGCGCTGCACGAGAACAACGTGCCGTTCATCAACGGCGGCGAGCCCGTGGCATGGGCGCCCCAAACGCCGATCTGGCTTTCCCTGAGCGTCATCGTCGCGACCCTGACGATCACCACAGCAGCGAGCCTGGCCCGCTCCAGCCGGCAGGCGAAGGCCGCGGCGCAGGCTGTCGAGCGCCCACAGGAGGCGCATTAGCCGGCGACGGCGGGCGGCCGCCGCGTCTGTTCGTGGTGGCCGACCTGAGCTTCCCCCGGTTCTCCGGAGGGTTTGTCACCTCGCGGCCTGCGGTACTCGCAGTGGCAGTCACCTTGTTCTTGCGCCGACTCTGGGCGGGCAGCCCGCGCTGTCACGGCACCGGTTTCCAGTCAGCGACGTTAATCGGACCTGCAGAGGTCATGTGGTGTTTCGCTTGATCAAGCTGAGCTGCAGCTGGGTGTGTTGAATCGGTGTCTTTGGGTCGGTCAGATGCCTGAGGAGTGTTTGCGCAGCTGTGAGGCCTGACTCTTGGAAGGGTTGCCGCACGGTCGTGAGCTGCAGCGCCTCGTCCGGCACCCGACGCCCCTGCGCGTGGGCTGCCGTAATGACCCCTGCGGCGAGGTGGTCGTCGTGGGCGAAGACAGCCGTGGAGGATGGCGACATCTCCGGCGAGAAGTTTGATCATGGGCGTCGAGCGGCGGTCAGAGCACCAAGTCGGCGAGCCGGTCGATCTGGTCGAGGGTATCGACGGTGGGGTCGAAGTACAGCTCGGTGAAACCCGCATCGGTGTACGCCTTCACGGTGTCCCGGATCGCCACCTCGGTGCGCGGCGCCCCATCGGCGATCGCATCGGCGTACGACCCGACGAAGCCGTAGTAGTCCTTCAGGTACGCCCGCGACCCGGCTTCGGCGTCGGCCCCGAGCGAGAAGTACGTCAACGCCACCAGCCGCGGCTCACCGGCCCGGCCGCCTTCACGCCAGGCGTGCCGTACCTTCTCCAGGAGCGGCAACGTCATGTCGAGCGGTCCGCCGCTGGCGGTCCAGCCGGCACCCACTGCACCGCGCGCCGTACCGCCCGTGCCCCGGAGCCACCGATCACGACCGGCACCCGCCCGTCCTTGGTCGGCGTCGGACCGACCGGCTTCTGACTGCCCGCCACCGGTTCGCCGGCCCACACCTGGTGCATCAGCCGTAGCGCGTCGTCGAAGGCTTGCCCGCGGTTGTCGAAGTCGGCACCCGCGACGTGGTAGTCGTCGGGCCGCCCGCCCGGCGCCAGCCCGAGAGTGAGCCGCCCGCCGGAGATCCGGTCGATGGTGGCGACGCTCCTCGCCAGCAGCGCCGGCGGGTACGCCGGTGCCAGCAGGATGTTGGTGATCAACCCGATCCGGCTGGTCGCACCCGTCACCGCCGCCAGCGTTGCCAGTGAATCATGACTTGGGTACGCGATCCGGTCGATCGTCGCCAGCCCGGCGAACCCGCGTTCCTCGGCCCGTACCCCCCACTCGACCAGCCGCTCCCCCGGCGTACCCGGAACGGGGTTGGGCAGTCCGACTCCGATCCGCATCGCGCACTCCCCTCGTGTCGGCCTCTCCGTCCCGACACTAGGCTGCGAAGGGTGGATGCGCACCAGATGCGCACGCTTGTCGCATCAGCCCGAGTCGCCCGACTCGCGACGGTCAGCCCGGACGGCCGTCCCCACCTGGTGCCGATCTGCTTCGTCCTGCTCGGCGACACCGTCTACACCGCCGTTGACCACAAGCCCAAACGCTCCCGCCGGTTGCGTCGGATCACCAACCTCCAGGCCACCGGCCACGCCAGCATCCTCATCGACGAGTACGCCGAAGACTGGTCCCGCCTCTGGTGGATCCGCCTCGACGGCCCCGGCCGCCTCGCCATCAACAAGGAGGAAGCTGCCCGCGCCCTCACCGCCCTGGGATCCAAGTACCCCCAGTACGCCGTGCGTCCACCGGAGGGCCTGGCCCTCGCGATCGACGTACACCACTGGTCGTGCTGGTCGGCGACGTGAACCTTCTCCGCCACCTCGGCCCACGTGGCACCTTCAACGTTCTCGATGAGGCGCCTGAGGAAGCCGAGCTCGGCTTTGCCGAACCCGTCAACCACCAGATAGTGCCGGCCGACCACCTGTCCCTGCGTACGTACCAACCGGCCGACGTGTTCACAGAACGGTGTTCGCCGCCTGGCCGCCGGCGTGGCCGGTGAGGCAGGGTGTGCGGCGTCGACGGCGAGGTCACCGGTACCGGCGTTGCCGGATCGTGGTGGCGGCCCGGGCCGCGGGGCTGGCGCCGCCCGCGATGTCGGTGTATCCGCACGTCAACGACCTGGAGGGGCTCGCGGAGTCCTGCGCCCAGGGGCGTCGGCTCGGGTTCCTGGGGCGGGCCGCGATCCATCCCCGGCAGTTGCCGATGATCGTCGCGGCGTTCCTGCCGGCCCCAGAGGAGGTGGCGCAGGCCCGGGCGCTGCTGGACGCGCTGGCGCACGCCGGGCAGCGCGACTCCGGCACCGCGGTGCTGCCAGACGGCCGGTTCGCGGACCGGGCGATGGCGGCGGCCGCGGAGCGCACCGTCGCGCTCGCCGCCCGGCACGGCGATTCCGGAATCCGGTAGCGCGCGGGTCGTCGGGTCGCGCAGACTCTCTCGGGTACGCGAACGTCACAGGAGCTGAGAATGAACCAGGCCGCGCCCACCGGCGCCGCGCAACTGCACGTGTTGATCGACGGCAAGGTCGTGGAGTTCGACCAGCCGGTGCCCACCGCGAAGGCCGCGGCCGAAGTGCTCGGCTGCGAGGTCGGCGCGATCGCCAACAGCCTGATCTTCGATGCGGACGGCGAGCCGGTGCTGGTGCTCACCAGCGGCGCCCACCGGGTGAACCCGGAGCGGGTGGCGGCGCTGCTGGCGGTCGGGTCGCTGAAGCGGGCCAGCCGGGAGTTCGTGGAGCGCGCCACCGGCCAGCCGGTCGGCGGGGTCGCGCCCGTCGGGCACCCCACGCCGCTGCGCACCGTGGTCGACGTCTGGCTCCAGCGGTACGACGTGCTCTGGGCCGGCGCCGGCACCAAGCACTCGATGTTCCCCACCAGCTTCGACGAACTGCTCCGGCTCACCGACGGCCTCGCCGCCGACGTGGGCGACTAGTGTCCTGGCGCAGGACACTAGCCCGTCGCGCCCCTGGCAGGACCTGATCTTCACGCGCGTCCCTATGGCGGATCCGCCACGGCGACCAGGAGATCGTCGCCAAGCCGGGTCGTGCGGCGGTGCCGTGTGACACCCAAGGCCTGGAATCCGGACGGCCCGTCACCACACCCCTCCGTCGGCCCGCGCCGAGTTCTGCGGCCTCCCTGGCCAAACAGGGCCGAATCATGGCCCACGCCGGATGCCAATGCGTCGACATCGTCGACTCCGCCGGCGCAATGATCCTCGAAGAAGCCTCCGACCGCATCGCCGCCCTCGTCGCCGAACTCGGCGGCGATGCGCAAGTCGGCTACCACGGGCACCAGGACCTGTCCTTCGGAGTCGCCAACTCCGTGCTCGCATACCGCGCCGGCGCACGCCAGATCGACGGCTCCCTCGCCGCGCTCGGCGCCGGAGCCGGCAACTCACCGACCGAGGTGCTCGCCGCGACCTTCGAACGGCTCGACGTCGCCACCGGAGTCGACAAGGACGCCCTACTCGACGACGCCGTCGTTCTCGGTGAGTCCGGTACGGCGGAACAGATCCCGGAACACCGACATGCTGCCGATCACCACGGCGTGGCGTGCCCCCGCCTCGCGCGCCACCTGCAGCGTGACGTGCACCGACGCGACGTGCACGTGGGTCGCCGTCACGGCGTACGCGGCTGAGGCCATGTCGTCGCGGATCTGCGCCATCGCGCAGTGCGGCACCGCGTCCACGCCCTCCATCGCCCGCGCCACGGTCTCCGGGTCGGTCGCGTCCCCGACCACGTGGTCGACGTCGGCTTCGGGCGGGCGTACGTCCAGCACCCGTACCTCGCGTCGCTCCCGCAGGTACGGCAGGATCAGCCCGCGACGTGCCCCGCCCCGCCGACCAACAGCACCCGCATCTCCAGTACCCTTCCCGTTCCCCGCGAT
>JBOGDG010000166.1:0-6881 GCA_050701655.1 Micromonosporaceae bacterium | reverse complement strand
GAACACCCCCTGGCTGCGCGAGCTGCAGGACCGCGCCCACCTCGACGAGCTGCTCGCCGCGCTGCGCGAGGAGTCCCGCAGGCTGGCTGGGGCTGGGGCTGCCAGCGCCCCTGATGCGGCGGCGAAGCCGTTGCTGGTGAAGCTGGCACCAGATCTCACCGACTCGGCGATCTCAGAGCTTCTGGAGGTGTGCCAGCGCCACGGCGTCGCGGGTGTGATCGCCACCAACACCACGATCGGTCGCGACGGCATCGCGGCGCCGGACTCCGGGTACGCCAGCGAGGCCGGCGGGCTGTCCGGCCGGCCGCTGACCGTACGGGCCCGGGAAGTGGTGCGGTTCGTACACCGCGAGACCGGCGGCAGGCTGCCGGTGATCGGGGTCGGCGGCATCCTTGACCCCGGGGACGGGCTGCGGATGTTCGACGCGGGTGCGAGTCTGGTTCAGCTATTCAGTGGCTTCATCTATCACGGCCCCGGCCTGGTACGGGCACTGCATCGGGCCATCAATGCCGCCGACCATGCAACCGAACCGCGAAAGGCTGCGTCGAGATGAGTAGGGCGTCCAACGGTCATGAGGCGTCGAACCGGGAGGCTTCCATGGCGGACCTGACCTTCGGCGCGCGGCTGCGGCGAGCAATGGACAAGCGGGGGCCGCTCTGCGTCGGCATCGACCCGCACGGGCAGCTGCTCAACGGGTGGGGGCTGGCGACCGATGTGGCCGGCCTGGAGCGGTTCAGCCGCACCGTGGTAGAGGCGCTGGCCGACCGGGTCGCGGTGCTGAAACCCCAGAGCGCGTTCTACGAGCGGTTCGGCTCCGCCGGGATCGCGGTGCTGGAGAAGACCATCGCCCAGGCGACCAACGCCGGCGCGCTGGTGCTGCTGGACGTCAAGCGCGGCGACATCGGCTCCACCGTGCAGGCGTACGCCCACGCGTACCTCGACCCCGCCAGCTCACTCGCGGCGGACGCGGTGACCGCCAGCCCGTACCTCGGGTTCGGCTCACTGAGTCCGATGATCGACACCGCGATGGCGCACCGGCGGGGCGTCTTCGTACTGGCGCTAACCTCCAACCCGGAAGGGGTCACGGTGCAGCACGCCGTCAACCCGGACGGGCGTACGGTCGCGCAGACGGTGCTCGACGAGGTGGCCCAGCTCAACGCCGAGGCGACGCCGCTGGGGTCGGTCGGGGTGGTGGTGGGTGCCACGGTGGGCCAGACCGGTCACGACCTGTCCCGGGTGAACGGGCCGCTGCTGGCCCCCGGCCTGGGCGCACAGGGGGCCGGCCCGGACGAGCTGCGTACGGTCTTCGGCTCCGCGTTGAGGTCGGTTGTGCCGGCGTACTCCCGCGAAGTTCTCAAGCACGGCCCGAGCGTCACCGGGCTGCGCGACGCGGCTGCACGGGTGGGCGACGCGTGCCGCGCGGCGCTGGGATATCCGGCGTAGCCGATCATGTAGCGAGCGCGCCGCAGACCCTGGGGTTAAGTGATGTAGTTCATGGGCGGCTGCCGTACCGTGTCTCCTTTTTCAGGATTTGTACGTCTGTCGTTCAGGTCACAGCTTGGGCAACTCGCGAGATGAGCCCAAATCGGCGGCGCGGCGACGTTGCCGCCGACGCGGCTGGACCGCTACGTTTCCCGCGCTGGGACTGTGCTGAGATCAGCACAGCCGGAGAATCGCTCGGCTTCATATCAGAGGAGATCTACGTGCCGCTCCCGTCGCTCAGCCCCGAGCAGCGCGCGGCCGCCTTGGAGAAGGCGGCAGCTGCTCGTAAGGCCCGCGCAGAGCTCAAGGACAAGCTCAAGCAAGGGGAGATGACGTTCGGCGACGTGCTCGCGCGCGCTGACGTCGAAGAGGTGATCGGCAAGCTGAAAGTCGCCTCCGTGCTGGAGGCGTTACCCGGCATCGGCAAGGTGCGCGCCGCACAGATCATGGAGCGCCTGAACATCGCCTCCAGCCGGCGGCTGCGTGGCCTCGGTGAGCATCAGCGTCGGCTTCTGCTCACCGAGTTCGGCGAAGCCAGCTAAACGCGATCGCCCCCACCGAGGGGGGTTTCGCGACGTCGTGGACGGGCGTCCGGTAGAAACAAGCAGTGACCGTTGAACGCCGACGCCCGTCCGACGCTGCCGAGCCCGTACGGAGTCCGGGTATGCCCGCGTCACGGCTGACCGTGCTGTCCGGGCCTTCGGGAGTCGGCAAGGGCAGCGTGGTCGCGTTGCTACGAGAGCAGTACTCCGAGGTGTGGCTGTCGGTCTCGGTGACCACTCGCCGGCCTCGCCCCGATGAGATCGACGGTTACCACTACCACTTCGTGGACCGCGCCGAGTACGACCGGATGGCCGCCGCGGGTGAGCTCCTGGAGTGGGCCGAGTACGCCGGCAACTGCTACGGCACGCCACGGGAGCCGGTACGGCGCCGACTGGCCGCCGGCGAGCCCGCACTGCTCGAAATCGATCTGCAGGGTGCCCGCCAGGTACGTGCGGCGATGCCCGAGGCGCTGCTGGTGTTCCTGGCTCCGCCCAGCTGGAACGAGCTGAAGCGCCGGCTGATCGGGCGCGGCACCGAGGACGCCGAGACGATCCGGCGGCGGCTGGAGCTGGCGCAGGCGGAGCTGGCCGCCGAGCCGGAGTTCGACCATGTGATTGTCAACCACTCTGTGCAACAAGCCACAGCGGAGCTGGTACGCTTGCTCGGTTCGTCTGCCAGAACACCCGTTTCCCAGACCAGGCACAGAGGTTGATTTCGTGGCCGGCACAGTTGCCAATCCAGAAGGCATCACCAATCCTCCGATCGACCAGCTCCTCGAGAAGACCCCGTCGAAGTACGCGCTGGTGATTTTCGCCGCCAAGCGCGCGCGCCAGATCAACGCGTACTACAGCCAGCTCGGCGAGGGCCTGCTGGAGTACGTCGGCCCGCTGGTGGAGACCACTCCCCAGGAGAAGGCGCTCTCGATCGCGATGCGGGAGATCAACACGGGCCTGCTCACGTACGAGCAGCTCGACTCGTAACACCCCGAAACCGGCCAAGAGGGGCGCTCGAAGCTCCGAGTGCGCTAACTATCACACGCCGTTAATACAACGTTAAGTGAAACTCGTCTAACCTCGGGTGACATGTGCGCGCTGCTCGTCGCAGAGCACCTCTCGGTCAGTTGGCAAGGCTCCAGTTATCCGGCGCGGCCCATCGCGGGCGGCGCCGGATTCGAGCTCCTCTCCCTGCAGCCCGGCCCGGGTTGGCATCCCAATCCGGAGACGGACCCGTATCCGTACCGCCGGTTCGTCCACGCCAGCGAGCTGGATCAGCTGAGCGGTCCGGCGCCCACCCCGCCCGACCCGCCGATGCTGGCGCCGCTGTCCGCCTCGGTCACCCGCGACACCGTGCAGCAGCTCAGTCAGAGCACGCCGGAGCGGGATTCGGAGCGCGCGCTGCTGCGTACCATCCACGATTCGGCGGCGATCCGGTGTGGCACCCGGATGGTGAAGCCGCTCAACTCGGAGCTGGTGGCGGCGTACCTGTCGGGGCGGGCGCTGATCCGCGGGCTCTGCTACCGGCAGCACGACGTCGCGCATCTGAGGACCCCGATGCAGCTCGCCGCCCTCGGCGTGGTGGAGCCGTTCGCCGATGTCTCGTACGTACTGCGGTGGCGCGCGGTCGCGCCGGTCGACTACACCGCAGCCTGG
This sequence comes from Micromonosporaceae bacterium, assembly GCA_050701655.1. Lineage (GTDB taxonomy): Bacteria > Actinomycetota > Actinomycetes > Mycobacteriales > Micromonosporaceae > WHSM01. The sequence goes on along the minus strand of JBOGDG010000166.1, from coordinate 3,207 downwards.
GGCGATCATTTCCCCGGGCTGCTGCGGATGCCTGCCTCACACCGGATCGGGCCGCCCATCCTCGGCACCGGGTTCTCGTACAGCCGGGACCAGCTGATTCCCGAGTACGTCACCGCCGACCTCGACGACCTGCCGCTGCCGGTGCACACCGAGATCTTGGCGTACCTGCCGGACGGCACCGAGATCGTGCTGTTCCGTTACCTCGCCGAACACATGTGGGCCCGGGTGGCCCCACGCCGGCTCACCGCCATCCTGAACCGGATCCCCGACGTCGACCCGCACCAGGAGTACCACCCGATCCGGGTGGCGCATGCCAGTCGGCTGGTCGGCACGTACGCGGGCCGCGACGTCGAGGTGGACGCGGACCCGCCGGCGGAGTTCCGGGCCCGTGCCTCCCGGCGCGGCGACCGGCACCCGGTGGATTCTCTGGTACGCCGAGCCGCCCGCGCCCGGGTCGCCGGCCACGACGTCGTGGTGCTCGCCGCCGACCGGGGACACGTCCGGGTACGCGCCTGCCGTCCCGGCCCGGAGCTGGTGTTCCAGCACGGCATGCGCTGCGTGGAACGCGGCGTGTACGAAGCCTGGATCCCCGCCGCCGAGCTGATCGACCCGTACGAGATCGAGGTGGAGTACGACCTGCCAGCACCGCACGAGCAGGCCAGCGCCACCGACTGAGGCCAGGCGCTTAGGCTTGATCGATGAGCAAGCGGATCGTACTGGGGGTCTCCGGCGGCATCGCGGCGTACAAGGTCTGCGAGCTGCTGCGGCTGCTGACCGAAGCCGGCCACTCGGTACGGGTAGTGCCCACCGCGGCGGCGCTGCGATTCGTGGGCGCGCCGACCTGGGCCGCGCTGTCCGGGCAGCCGGTCGCCGACGAGGTGTGGGACGGCGTACACGAGGTGCCGCACGTACGGATCGGGCAGACCGCGGAGCTGGTCGTGGTCGCGCCCGCCACCGCCGACCTGCTCGCCAAGGCCGCGCACGGGCTGGCCGACGACCTGCTCACCAACACGCTGCTCACCGCGCGCTGCCCGGTGCTGTACGTACCCGCCATGCACACCGAGATGTGGGAACACCCGGCGACCGCGGAGAACGTCGCCACGCTGCGCCGGCGCGGCGGGATCGTGCTCGACCCGGCGGTGGGCCGGCTCACCGGCGCCGACACCGGCAAGGGCCGGCTCCCGGAGCCCGAAGAGATCTTCGCCGTGGCGACTGCGGTGCTGCGGTGCGGGGCCGCCGCCCCGGATCTGGCCGGCCGCCGGGTGGTGGTGACCGCCGGCGGCACCCGGGAGTTTCTGGACCCGGTGCGGTTCCTCGGCAACTCCTCATCCGGTAAGCAGGGGTACGCGTTCGCCCGTACCGCCGCCGCCCGGGGTGCCGCCGTCACCCTGATCGCGGCGAACGTCGCGCTGCCCGATCCCGCCGGTGTCGAGGTGGTACGGGTCACCACCACCGAGGAGCTGCGGCTGGCCGTACACAGGGCGGCGGAGGGCGCGGATGCGGTGGTGATGGCGGCCGCGCCGAGCGACTACCGGCCGGCGGAGTACTCGGCCGCGAAGCTGAAGAAGCCCGACGACGGCGGCGCTCCGGTGCTGCGGCTGGCGGTCAATCCGGACATCGCCGCGGAGCTGGGGCGCAAGAAGCCCACCGGCCAGGTGCTGGTCGCCTTCGCCGCCGAGACCGCGGAGAGGCCCGCCGGCCTAGCGAACGCGCGCGTAAAGTTGCTGGGCAAGAACGCCGACCTGGTGGTGTTCAACGTGGTGGGACGGGATCGGGTGTTCGGCGCCGACGACAGTGAGGTCACAGTGCTGGACGCCGACGGCGAGCTCACCGAGCTCGGTCCCGCTTCGAAAGAGGCACTCGCCGACGCGGTCTGGGACCGGGTGTTCACCAAGTGGACAGATTTGCCGCCTGGTGAGCACTGAGCGGGCCGTGGGAAAGTGCCTACCCGCGTGGGTGAGCGCGGCGACATACCGTGCCCGCTCCGCTTCTGCCGCCGCGGCGGCTAGACTTCCCGCCTAACTACGCAGCATCGAAACCCTGAGGAGTACAGTGGCACGCCGGTTGTTCACGTCCGAATCCGTGACCGAAGGGCATCCCGACAAGATCGCTGACCAGATCAGCGACGGGATTCTGGACGCCCTGCTCAGCGAGGATCCTCGCAGCCGGGTCGCGGTCGAGACGCTCATCACCACCGGCCAGGTGCACGTCGCCGGTGAGGTGACCACCAACGCGTACGCCGACATCGCCGCGATCGTCCGCGAGACGATCCTCGGCATCGGGTACGACTCGTCCAAGAAGGGCTTCGACGGCGCCTCCTGTGGCGTCAGCGTCTCCATCGGATCGCAGTCGGCCGACATCGCCCAGGGCGTCGACACCGCCTACGAGGCGCGTACCGGCGAATCCGCCGACGACGTGCTGGATCTGCAGGGCGCCGGCGACCAGGGCATGATGTTCGGCTTCGCCTGCTCCGAGACCCCGGAGCTGATGCCGCTGCCGATCGCCCTCGCCCACCGGCTCTCGCAGCGGCTGTCCGCGGTCCGCAAGGACGGCACCATCCCGTACCTGCGCCCGGACGGCAAGACCCAGGTCACCGTGGAGTACGACGGGCTGAAGCCGGTACGGCTCAACACCGTCGTAGTCTCCAGCCAGCATGCCCCGGACATCTCCCTGGAGTCGCTGCTCACCCCGGACATCCGCGAGCACGTGATCGCCCCCGAGGTGGAGAGCCGCGGCCTGGAGGTCGACGACTACCGGCTGCTGGTCAACCCGACCGGGCGGTTCGAGATCGGTGGCCCGATGGGTGACGCCGGCCTCACCGGCCGCAAGATCATCGTGGACACGTACGGCGGGTACGCCCGCCACGGCGGCGGCGCCTTCTCCGGCAAGGACCCGTCGAAGGTGGACCGCTCCGCGGCGTACGCGATGCGCTGGGTCGCCAAGAACGTGGTCGCCGCCGGGCTCGCCGAGCGGGTCGAGGCGCAGGTGGCGTACGCCATCGGCAAGGCTCAGCCGGTGAGCCTGTTCGTGGAGACCTTCGGCACCGAGAACGTCGCCGTCGAGAAGATCGAGAAGGCGATCAACGAGGTGTTCGACCTGCGTCCGGCCGCCATCATCCGCGACCTGGATCTGCTGCGCCCGATCTACCAGCAGACCGCCGCGTACGGCCACTTCGGCCGCGAGCTGCCCGACTTCACCTGGGAGCAG
>JBOGDG010000165.1:0-6883 GCA_050701655.1 Micromonosporaceae bacterium | reverse complement strand
GGGCGCGGCCGGCCGACTCGGTGCGCCAGCGGGTCAGCCGCGGGCGTACCTGGTACACCGGGCGAGCGGCAGAGCGGTGGGAGGTGCCGCCCGCCCGGGGGTCTAATCAGTGGGTGGGACGCTCGGTGGGGGGACCGGTCGGGTGGTCTGTGGCGCCGCCGCCGGGGTGGTCGCCGGGTGGGCCGTTCGGGTGGTCCGGGGCGGCGCTCGGGTCGGCGCCAGGTGCCTTGTCAGCGGCGAGCAGGTCCTCGCAGTAGCCGTCGACCTGATTCTTGCCACCGGCCGCGGCGACGAGTGCGCGGAATGCCGGGCTGTCCAGCGCCTTGCCCCGCGACTTCGTCGCCACCTTGTCGTACGCCTTGCAGAGGCCGGTCAGCGAGGGCGACGGCGACGCCTTGCCGGGTGAGGCGGTGGACGCCGCACCGGTGCGGTGCGCGGCGGCCTGGTCGGCGGCGGGATCGGGGAGTCCGCCGTTGCCGGCCGCTACCGCCACCCCACCAGCGGTGAGTACGGTGGCGACGCCGACGGCAACCTTGAGGGTGAAGTACTTGGTGATCACTGACTCTCTCCGTGGTTGAGGGGAACGCTTGTGAGCAGCGGCCCGGTATGCGACCAGCGCCGCCGTCTCGCCTGCCGGCACCCCGTACGCCGGCCCCCGGTCTGCCACCACTCTCGGAGCTGCTGGCGCGATGCCCCCGGCGGCGGTCACGCCAGCAGCCCCGGCAGTGGTCACCCCGCCGGCCCCGGCGATAGGGCCGGTGGTCGGGGTGCCGGTGACCTGTACTCCGTCGGCGGCCGCGTCGAGCAGTGCGGCGAGCCGGCGGGTACGTGGTTCGACCGCGGCGCCGCCGGCGAGTAACCGCTCGGCGGTGGCGCGACTGAACCGTGGTCCTTGGCTGCTCATCTCATCTCCCTCAGCGCCGCGCCCCGGGTTTGTGTCACACCCGGGGGGTCCGCGACGCGGTTAACGCTGGTCTGTCCCCGATCCGGGCCCGGCCCGGACTGCCCGCCGCGTGGGCTCTGTCGGGGCCCGCCGGGTGGGCTCTGCCCCGGCTGGCCGCCGCGCGGACGCTGCCGCAGCTGACGGGGGATCGGCGGCGGTGCACCTGGCGTCGTCGGGGTCTCCGCGAGGATCGCGGCGAGCCGCTTCAGCCCGCGGTACGCGGCGGTGCGTACGGCTCCCGGGCGCTTGCCGAGCACCTTGCCGGCCGCCTTCGCGTCCAGCCCCAGCACGACCCGCAGCAGGATCGCCTCGGCCTGGTCGCGCGGCAGTCGCGCGATCAGCCGCAGCGCCGTACGGGTGTCGTCGCTGTCGATCGCCCGGGTGGCGGTGTCGTCGGTGGCGGCGAGCTCGAGCAGCTCGTCGTGCGGCACCGGGTCGGCGGGGCGGCGCCGTACCTTCCGTACGTGGTCCATCGCGCGGTTGCGGGCGACCGTGGCGGTCCAGGCCCGGAAGTCGTCGAAGTCGCCCCGGAAGGTACGGATGTCGCGAGCGATCTGCAGCCACGCCTCGGAGGCGACGTCCTCGGCGTCCTGGCCCACCAGGGTCCGCAGGTAGCGCAGCAGCGCGGGCTGGACGGCCCGGTAGAGAGCGCGGAACGACTCCTCGGATCCCGCCTGGGCGGCCGCCACCGCCTCGCTCATCTCCCCTGGCCCCACAGGTAGTTAGCGTGCCACGCCGCGATTCCGTCACACCACCGCGGGCCGGACCACCCGGTCAGGCCGGTTCGACGCGGGCCGGCACGTACTTGTGCCAGGGGGTGCCGGCGAGCCAGTCGCGCCTGTCCAGCGAGGTCAGCTCGTTGGGAGCCACCCCGACCCGGCCGTGTACGGGGTGATCCACGCCCAGCCCGTTGGGGAGCGAGATGTGGCCCGGCTGCATCATGTCGGTGATCTCGACGACCGCCTCGGCGGCGCCACGCTCGGTGACCACCCGGGCCGGTACGCCGTCGGCGAGCCCGAGCCGGTGCGCGTCGCCGGGGCTGATCCGCAGCGCGCCGCCCGCGTCGCGGCGCCGCCACGTGGGATCCCGGAAGATGGTGTTCGCCGTGAACGAGCGGCGTTCCCCGGCGGAGAGCACCAGCGGGAACTCCGGGCTGACCCAGCCCGGCACGGCGCCGGCCAGCTCAGCCAGCTTGTCCAGCAGCTCGGTGATCTCGATGGTGAAGCGGCGGTCCGGGCGGCGTACGTAGTGCCATACGTCGTCCCAGTCGTCGACGGTGAAGGTGACTCCGGACGGCGTGGCCAGGATCGCGTCGAAGAGGGCGTCGCCGTTGGCGAAGCCGGCACGGCGTACCGCATCGGGGTTGGCGCGGGCGCAGAGCTGAGCCAGCGCCCAGACCCCGGCGGTGGCACGCTGCCCCTCGGGGAGCGTCGGGCCGAGGGTCTCGTAGAGCAGGTACGGCGCCAGCCCCGCCGCTGACCGGTCGAGCGCCAGCAGCGCGCCGAAGGCGACGGTGAAAGCCGTACGGCCGAGCCGCGCGGCAAGCCTCAGCGTCCCGAGCGCGAGCGGGCTGACGGCGCCGAGCTCACGGATGACGCGGGCGTAGATCTCCGCCTCGGGAAGGGTGCCCGGCAGCGGGTCGAGCATCGGCGGCCGCAGCTGGAAGGTGTTGCGCGGGAATTCGACGTTGAAGAACGTGCACTCCCACTTCTCGAACTGGCTCGCCGCCGGCAGTACATAGTGGGCGTGCCGCGCGGTCTCGGTGAGGGCGACGTCGACCACCACCACCAGCTCCAGCGCGTCGAGGGCTTCCCGGAACCGCTGCGAGTCGGCGAGCGAGTGGGCCGGGTTGGCGCTGTCGATCCACATCGCCCGGAACCGGTCGGGGTGGTCGGTGAGGATCTCCTCGGCGATCGAGTTGCACGGCACCAGCCCTGCGATGATCCGGGCTCCGGTGACCGGTGTACGGCGCCCCCGGCTGGACCTGCCGCCGCCGGGAGGGGAGGAGCCGGCGATCGGGGCGAACGAGGAGTGCAGGTACATGGTGCCGGGCCGGCCGAAGTTGCCGGTCAGGATCCAGAGCAGTTTGTTGAGGTACGAGGCGAGCGTGCTGTGCGGCGACTGCTGCATCCCGAGGTCCTCGTACGTGGTGGCGCTGCCGGCGGTGCCGATCCGCCGGGCGGCCTCCCGGATGGTGTCCTCCGGTACGCCGCAGCGCTCCGCGTACTCGGCGACCGGCACCGACGCCAGGGCGGCGAGCACCGGCTCGGCCCCGGTGGTGTGCGCGGCGATGAAGTCGGTGTCGGTCAGCTCCTCCTGCACCAGTACGCCGAGCAGCGCGGCCAGGCACCAGGCGTCGGTGCCGGGCTTGATCCGCAGATGGATGTCGGCCAGCTCGGCGGTCTCGCTGCGGCGCGGGTCGATCACGATCATGGTGCGCGCTGGATCCTTGGCGATCTCACGCAGCGTCGGGCGGGCCCGCGGGAAGCTGTGCGACTGCCACGGGTTCTTGCCGATGAAGACCACCACCTCGGCGTGCTCGAAGTCGCCCTTGGTGTGGCCGCCGTACAGCTTGCCGTCGACCCACATCTCGCCGGTCTTCTCCTGGGCGAGCGCGTTGGAGGCGTACCGGGCGCCGAGCGCGGCCCGCAACGCCTTGCCGTACACGCCGCCGCCGAGGTGATTGCCCTGGCCTCCGCCGCCGTAGAAGAAGATCTTGTCCCCACAGTGGGTGTCGCGGATCGTTGCCAGCCGGGCGGCGATCTCGCGTACGGCGGTGTCCCAGTCGATCTCCTCGTACGTGCCGTCGGGGCGGCGCCGCAGCGGGCTGGTGAGCCGGTGCTTGCCGTTCTGGTAGTGGTCCAGCCGCAGCGCCTTCTCGCAGGTGTAGCCCTCCGAGCCGGGGTGCCGCTTGTCGCCGCGGATCCGTTCCAGCCGGCGGCCGTCGAGCTTGACCTCGATGCCGCAGTTGCATTCGCAGAGGATGCAGGCGGAGGTGTGCCACTGCTCGGTCGTCATGCGCTGCTCCACTTCGATGGCGGGCGGCGGGCGGACTGCGTACCAATGAGTAACTATGTTCTATGGCATAGTCTTGGGTCAAGGCACAGGAAGGACCGGCGATGGGCCGCAGGCCTGGCGAGAGCAAGCAGCGGATGCTGGTCAGCGCGGTGGCGCTGCTGCGGGAGCGCGGGGCGGCCGGCGTCACCGTCGACGCGGTGCTGGCGCGCAGCGGGGCGCCGCGCGGGTCGGTCTACCACCACTTCCCGGGCGGCCGGAACCAGCTGATCCTGGCCGCGGTACGCCAGGCCGGCGACTTCATCACCGCGTCGATCCCCGAAGACGGGTCGCCGCGGCTGGTAGTCGAGCGGTTCGCCGATTTCTGGAGACAGACGCTGCGCGACACCGACTATCTGGCGGGCTGCCCGATCGTGGCGCTCGCCGTGGACAGCCGGCCGGATCTGCCGGAGGCCGCGCGGCTGGTTGGCGAGATCTTCAACCGATGGCAGCAGAAGCTGGCGGAGCTGCTGATGGCCGACGGCGTACCGGGGGAGCGGGCGGGACGGCTGGCGACGCTGGTGGTCGCGGCGATCGAGGGCGCGGTCATCCTGTGCCGGGCGCAGCGTGACGCGGCTCCGCTCGACGACGTCCTCACCGAGCTGACCCCGCTGCTCGACCGCTGAGGGGTGGTCCGGGGGCCGCGCTGGCCTGGGAGGATGGGGCGATGGGGCGTTGGAGTGATCTTGAGCCGTTCGACGAGGACTTCTTCGACTCGGCGCCGTACCGCAGCTCGTACCGGGTGGAGCTGCCGGTGCCGCCGGAGCGGGTGTGGGCCGAGCTGACCGGCGATCAGCCGCTGGCGTGGTGCCGGCTGCTCGACAACGGCCGGTACACCTCCGAACGGCCGTACGGCGTCGGGACCACCCGTACGATGCGGGTCGGAAAGGGGCTGCTTTCGCTACGGGAGCGGTATCTGCGCTGGGACGAAGGGCGCCGGCACTCCTTCTACGTCACGCAGGCGACGCTGCCGCTGTTCCGCCGCTTCGGGGAGGACTACCTGCTCGACCCGACCCCCGAGGGTTGCCGCCTGACCTGGACGTTCGCGCACGAGCCCGGCCCCCTGCAGGCGGCGGCCGGTCCGCTCGGGCGCAAGCTCAACGGGGTGCTGGAGCGCAGCCTGATCCGGGACACCCGCCGCCACTTCCGCGCCCGCTGATCGGCGTTGACCCGCCCGCTTGCCGGCTCGCTGGCCGGCTCGTGCGGCCTCAGTGGCTGAGTGGGTGGGTGGTGGCCGGGTGCGCCTCCCGATGCAGTACGCGCAGCCGCCGGGCGAGCCCGAGCAGCACCACGCCGAACGTGATCGCGAAACCGCCGAGCAGGTAGACGGCCGCGAGCGCGCCGCTCTCCGGCCACACCACGAGCGCGACCCCGACCAGCACCGTGAGCCCGCCCGCGAGCCCCAGCAGCCACTCGTTATCGAGCTCGGCGCGCAGCCGGATCGCGGCGACGATCTCCAGCCCGCCGGTGGCCAGCGCCCAGCCGGCGATCAGCCAGAGCAGCACCAGGACGGTGATCCCTGGCCAGGCCAGCGTGCCGAACCCGGCGACCACGCCGATCAGCGCGGCCGCGGTCAGCGGGGCCCGATCGCCGGCGCTAGGCTCGTCGCCGAAGATCGCCGTACCAAGCGTGAGTACGCCGTTCACCAGCGCGTACGCCCCGAAGAACGCCACCAGCACCAGCAGCGTCAGGTCGGGCCAGAGCAGCGCCGTGAAGCCGAACAGCAGCGCGGCCGCACCCCGCAGCGCCACCAACCACCAGTACCGGGTCAGTGCCTCCAGCATCGCCACCTCCGTCGCCGCCTCCCGGGCAACGTAACCGAGGTTCTGGACGATTGCGGCCGTTATGCCGGATTTAGACAGGGCCCCGGCCGGCGCCGACGAGATCCGCGGCATTGGGCGACACGGCACACGCGGGTCGGGGTTTCCGTGTGCCGCCGCGCCCAATGCCGCGGATCATTAACGCACTTCGGTGCGCCGGTGCGCCCGGGTGAGGTGGGTGGGGGTCAGCGCGCCTGGCCGGACCACTTGGCGATCTTCTCGGCGAACGCCGCCTGCCGGCGAGCCAGCGCGTCATCCTGACCCTGTACGCCACTCTTCTGCGGGGGCGCGCCGGTGGCCATCGGCGAACCGTTCAGCGACGCCCAGTGGTTGATGACGACGCCCAGGATGTCGATGGTGAAGTGCGTCGTCGCACTGGACCAGATGCTCAGCACGTCGGTACGGGTGTCGTCCCATCCGACGGGGGAGAGCGTCGAGTTCCGTACGCTGGCGCCCTTGTAGTACTGCACGGTGGCCGGAGTCGGCTTGGGCAGCGTGTACGGCCAGACCGTGATGAAGCCGTTGCCCTGCTGGCTGAAGGTCACCACGTTGACGAAGACACCCCAGGAGAACGACACCAGGTCGCTGATGTCGAGGTGAACCGTCTTCCCGGCGAGCAGTCGGCCGTCGCTGTCGAACTTTCCCGAGGTGCTGAACAGCCGCTTCCGGTCGTTCCTGGAGTAGCGGCTGTCGACGGCCCGGTGCACGTTGACCGGCACGGTGAACGTCGAGTTGAACGAGTCGTACAGGTAGTGGTTGTGGATCGCGCCGCCCGCGCCATCCGGGGGAGCGGTCATCACCATGCCGCTGTTGGAGAGCATCATGCTTCCCGGCGGCGAGCTCTCGGAGATGAAGCTCGCCGAGTTCGGCGCGAGGGTGAGCGAGGGCCCACCGTCGCCCCAGCCGTCCTGTCCGGGGTTCTCCAGCGCGAGCGCCGCGCCGTCGGCCTTGCTCGTACTGAGTGAGGTGGCGCTGGTGCCCGCGTCGTTGGCGGCACCCTGCACCACCGGGTCGCCCGGGCCCGCCTGCGCGGGCGTGGCCGCCACCGCGCCGACCACCGTGGCGC
>JBOGDG010000164.1:0-6921 GCA_050701655.1 Micromonosporaceae bacterium | reverse complement strand
GTCCGGCGCGGCCGCCCGGGCCTCCTCGGCGACCGGCTGCGGCGTCACACCGGTGCCGGCCTTCTCCGTGGGTACGGCCTCCGCAGCGGGCTTCTCCGCCGGAGCCGGTGCCGCGGGCTTCTCCGCCGGGGCCGGGGCCGCCGGTTTCTCGGTGGGGCGCTTGCCGATCGGGGTGGCCGGGTCGAAGCCGGCGACCGAGATGCCGTGCTGCTCGGCGAGCCGGTTGCCGGCCAGGGTCGGCGCGCCGGCCGGGCCCTCGGCGACGGCGCCTTCCCGGTCGTCGCCCCAGCCGGCGAGCTGCAGCGACATCTCCTTGAAGCTGCACAGCCGGGGTCCGCGACTCGGTGCCGGGCGCTCACCGTTCTGCAGCTTCTCGACCACGCCGAGCGCCGTACCGGCGTCGATCTTGTCGAAGAACTCGTAGTTGACCGTCATCACCGGCGCGTAGTCGCAGGCCGCGAGGCACTCGGCGTGTTCCAGCGTGATCTTGCCGTCGTCGGTGGTCTCGTCGTGGCCCACGCCGAGATACTCCCGCAGCGCCTGGTACGCCCGGTCCCCGCCCAGTACGCCGCACATCGTGTTGGTGCAGACACTGACCAGCCACTCGCCGGTGGGGCGGCGCTTGTACATCGTGTAGAAGGTCGCCACCGCGCCCACCTGGGCCTTGGTGATGCCGAGCTGCTCGGCGCAGAACGCCACGCCGCGCGGGCTGACGTACCCCTCCACCGACTGCACCAGGTGCAGCATCGGCAGCAGCGCCGAGCGCGACTGCGGATAGCGCGCGATGATCTCCCGCGCCCGCGCGACGATCTCGTCGGAGAACACGTCTGTGGCCACCTCGGTCATCGGTCGCACCCACCCATCACCGGGTCCAACGAAGCGCCGCCCGCGATCACGTCGGCGATCAGGCCGCCTTCGGACAGCGCCGGCAGCGCCTGCAGATTGACGAAGCTGGGATCCCGCATGTGTACGCGGTACGGCCTGGTCCCGCCGTCGGAGACCACGTGCAGCCCGAGCTCGCCGCGCGGCGCCTCGAGCGGTACGTACACCTGGCCGGCCGGCACCCGGAAGCCCTCGGTGACCAGCTTGAAGTGGTGGATCAGGGCCTCCATGGACTGGCCCATGATCTTCTTGATGTGCTCCAGCGAGTTGCCCAGGCCATCGGCGCCGATCGCGAGCTGCGCCGGCCACGCGATCTTCTTGTCCTCGACCATCACCGGGCCGGGCTTGAGCCGGTCCAACGCCTGCTCGACGATCTTCAGCGACTCGCGCATCTCGTTCAGCCGCACCTGGTAGCGCGCCCACACGTCGGCGCCGGTCTCCGTCACCACGTCGAACTCGTACGTGTCGTAACCGCAGTACGGCATCGTCTTGCGCAGGTCCCAGCCGAGCCCCGCGCTGCGCAGCACCGGTCCGGTCACGCCGAGCGCGAGGCAGCCGGAGACGTCGAGGTAGCCCACGCCCTGCGTACGCTTCTGCCAGATCTGGTTGCCGGAGAGCAGCGCCTCGTACGAGTCGATTCGCTTCGGCATGAACCGCAGGAACTCGCGAATCTTCTCGACCGCCTCGTCGGGCAGATCCTGTGCCAGCCCACCGGGCCGGATGTACGCCATGTTGAGCCGCAGCCCGGAGGCCAGCTCGAAGATGTCGAGGATGTACTCCCGCTCCCGGAAGCCGTAGATCATCATCGACAGCGCGCCGAGCTCCATACCGGTGGTGGCGAGCCACACCAGGTGCGAGGAGATCCGGTTGAGCTCCATCATCAGCACCCGGATGGTGTTCGCCCGGTGCGGCACCGCGACGCCGAGCAGCTTCTCCACCGCCAGGCAGTACGCCGTCTCGTTGAAGATCGGCGCGAGGTAGTCGGCGCGGGTGACGAAGGTGGTGCCCTGAGTCCAGTTGCGGTACTCGGTGCTCTTCTCGATGCCGGTGTGCAGGTAGCCGATCACCGCGCGGGTCTCGGTGACGGTCTCGCCCTCCATCTCCAGCACCAGCCGCAGCACGCCGTGCGTCGACGGGTGCTGCGGACCCATGTTGACGACGAGCTTCTCTTCCGAGATCGGGTCCGCTCCGGCGACCACGCTGTCCCAGTCGCCACCGGTGACGTTGTAGATGCGCCCCTCGGTGGTCTCGCGAGGCTCGGCATAAGCATCGGTCATGACTTACGTCTCCCTCCGGTCGGCGAAAGCATGACGGGCGTGCTGTGCTAGCTGGGTTCGCTCGCTGCGCTCGCTCACTTGTACGCCCTCCGCTCGTCCGGTGGCGGTATCTGCGCGCCCTTGTACTCGACCGGTACGCCACCCAGCGGATAGTCCTTGCGCTGCGGGTAGCCCTCCCAGTCGTCGGGCATCAGGATCCGGGTCAGGTTGGGGTGGCCGTCGAAGACCACGCCGAACATGTCGTACGCCTCCCGCTCCTGCCAGTCGGCGGTCGGGTAGACGCTGGTGACGCTCGGTACGTTCGGCTCCTCGGCGGTGACCGCGACCTCCAGCCGGATCCGCCGCCGGTATGTCATCGAGGTCAGCTGATAGACCACGTGCAGCCGCCGGCCGTCCCCGTTGTCGAGGTAGTCCACACCGGACACCGACGAGCACAGCTCGTACCGCAGCGCGGAGTCGTCGCGCATCACCCGGCAGACGTCGAGGATCCGCTCGGGCTTGACGTGCAGGGTCAGCTCGCCGCGGTCGACGACGACCTTCTCGATCGCGTCCACTGACGAGAAGCCGGCCTCCGACAGCGCGTCACGCAGCCCGTTGACCACCTCGTCGAAGTAACCGCCGTACGGCGGCTCGGTCTCCAGTACGGCGGGGTGGCGGCGTACCAGCCGGCCGAAGCCGGAGGTGTCGCCGGAGCCGGAGACGCCGAACATGCCGCGACCGGCCGGGGTGCTGGTGGGTACGTTCTCGGCGACCAGCTCACCGCTGTCCAGCGCCTCGGCGTGCTGCTGGACCGGGTCCGAAGGTGTACTCACCGGCGGTGCGCCCCCTCTTCCATCCACTTGGAGATCCGCAGCTGCTCCTGGGTACCTTCCGCCTCGGCGGCCAACCACTCGCGGCGCTTCGCCTTGTTGTAGCGGTAGCTGGACGGGATGGTGCCGACCCGTACCGCGCCCGCCTCCTCGATCTGCTGGCGGCGGCGCTCACCCAGCGGCTCGGCCATGATCTTGTCGTGCAGCTTGAGGATCGCGTCGATCAGCATCTCCGGCCGCGGCGGGCAGCCGGGAAGGTACATGTCGACCGGGACGATGTGGTCCACGCCCTGGATGATCGCGTAGTTGTTGAACATGCCTCCGCTGGAGGCGCAGACGCCCATGCTGAGCACCCATTTCGGCTCCGGCATCTGGTCGTAGATCTGCCGCAGCACCGGGCCCATCTTCTGGCTCACCCGGCCCGCCACGATCATCAGGTCGGCCTGCCGGGGGCTGGCACGGAACACCTCCATGCCGAACCGGGCCAGGTCGTAGCGGGCGGCGCCGGTGGCCATCATCTCGATCGCGCAGCACGCCAGACCGAAGGTGGCCGGCCACAGCGAGGCCTTGCGGGTCCAGTTGACCAGCTTCTCCACCGAGGTCAGCAGTACGCCGCTCGGCAGTTTCTCCTCGATACCCATGCCGTTACCTCAGTCCCAATCCAGCCCGCCGCGCTTCCACACGTACGCGTACGCGATGAAGACGGTGCCGATGAACAGGACCATCTCGACGAACCCGAAGACGCCGAGCGAGTCGTACGCCACCGCCCACGGGTACAGGAAGATGATCTCGATGTCGAAGACGATGAAGAGCATCGCGGTCAGGTAGAACTTGATCGGGAACCGGGTGCCGCTACGGCCGCCGCCTTGCGGGGTGGGCTCGATGCCGCACTCGTACGCGTCGAGTTTGGCCTTGTTGTAACGGCGTGGACCGACCAACGGCGCGATCGCTACAGAGAACACCGCGAACGCGAACGCGAGCGCGAACATCCCCACGATCGGTAGGTACGGCGAGAGCGACATCGCTACCTGCCTCCCGTCCTCTCCTGCTCCATGTCATCCGGGTATCGGCCGTGCTGATCACCAGAGCCGATCCACCATATTGCCCACCTGAGAACTACCTGTGAGCGGGGCACCCACGCCGCCGTCATACCGCCGGTGCCGCCTTGACCAGCGCATTGATCACGCGGTCGGCCGCGTCACCACCCAGCGGATCGGTCAGATTGGCCAGCAACTTGAGTACGAATTTCATCAGCGTCGGATGCGGCAGCCCGTGCCGGGTGCACACCTTCATCACGTGCGGATTGCCGATCAGCTTCACGAACCAGCTGCCCATCCGGTAGTAGCCGCCGTACCGGGCCGAAAGCTCCGTGCGGTAGTGCAGCAGCGCCCGCTCCTGCAGCGGCCCGGCCGGTCGCGCGAGCGCCTGCACCGCGATCTCCGCGGCCAACTCGCCGCTCTCCATCGCGTACGCGATGCCCTCGCCGTTGAACGGGTTGACCATGCCGCCGGAGTCGCCGACGAGCATCACGCCGCGGGTGTAGTGCGGCACCCGGTTGAACCCCATCGGCAGCGCGGCGCCGAGGATCTTGCCGTCTGCGGTGGACTCGTTCATCTCCCAGTCGTCGGGCGTGCTGCCCATCCACTCGGTCAGCATCTTGCGGTAGTCGGCCTTGCCGAAGCTGACCGAGCTGTTGAGTACGCCGAGCCCGACGTTGACCCGCCCGTCGCCGAGCCCGAAGATCCAGCCGTACCCGGGGAGCAGCTTGTCACCCTCCTCGGTGCCGGGCTTGCCGCCGCGCAGCTCCAGCCACGACTCCAGGTAGTCGTCGTCGTGGCGCGGGCTGCGGTAGTAGCGGCGTACCGCGACGCCGATCGGGCGGTCTTCGCGCTTGGTGATGCCCAGGCTGAGCGGGAACCGGCCGGAGACGCCGTCACAGGCCATCACCAGCGGCGCGCGGTACTCCCTGGGCTCCTTGTCGGGGCCCACCATGGCATTCACGCCGACCACGCGGCCGGCCTTGTTCAGCACCGGGCCGGTGACGTTGGTGGAGGTCTGCAGCTTCGCGCCGGCATGCTGGGCGCGGCGTACCAGGATCTCGTCGAAATCCATCCGGGTACGGGTCAGCCCGTAGTCCGGAAAGCTCGCCAGCTCCGGCCAGTCCAGCTCCATCCGGATGCCGCCGCCGACGACCCGCAGCCCCTTGTTGGGCATCCAGCCGGCGCCGGAGGTGTCGACCCCCATCTTGACCAGCTGCTTCACCGCCCGCGGCGTGAGCCCGTCGCCGCATACCTTCTCGCGCGGGAACTCGGTCTTCTCCAGGAGCAGAACGTCAAGACCATGACGCGCCAGGTGGTACGCCGCGGCAGACCCGCCCGGGCCCGCGCCGACCACGATCACGTCCGCGCTGTCCGCCGTGGAATCGGCCGGGCCGGTGTGGTCGCCGGGCCGCGTCGTCGCGCTGTTCGGCTCGGTCACAGTGGACCCCTCCGCTCGTACCACTTCCGGTCGCTTGTGAAGACTTTCACTAACCCCCGCGGTGCAGTCTAAGGGGCGTGACCGGACCGCCCCTTTGTTAGGCATACCTAAGCCCGCAGCCCGGACACCCCGCCCAGGACGCTATCGTCGCGGGCCGGCCGTCGCAGCCCGGCCCGCCGCGTCGATCTTGACTGTTCGGAAGACCGATTACGCACTCCGCCGCTGCTGAATTCGCACGGCCGACCCGCCGTACCCGAAAGGTGGAGCCGTGACCGAACCCCGGACCAGCCCGAGGCCAGCGAACCACCCGCCGAGCCGGCTCCGGTGGCCGCCTCGGACGGGCGGCTGGCGATGGCCGGCATTGCCGGACTGCTGGTCGGCCTACTGCTCGGCGCCGGCGGGTACGCCCTACTCGACCGCGACCCGAAGCCGGCCGCCGCACCCACCGCATCGGGCTCGAGCGCGCCGTCGGGGCCCTCCGCGCTCTACCACGAGGTAGAAGACCTCTGTCAGTACGTCGACGCCTCCGCCTTCGGC
The DNA here is from genome assembly GCA_050701655.1 of Micromonosporaceae bacterium. Lineage (GTDB taxonomy): Bacteria > Actinomycetota > Actinomycetes > Mycobacteriales > Micromonosporaceae > WHSM01. The sequence goes on along the minus strand of JBOGDG010000164.1, from coordinate 938 downwards.
AAGCCACGCCAGACCGACAAGGCCGACCCGAACCACTGCTTTCTCAGCTTCGGAAGCAACGGCGACGCGCCGCGGGGAGCCATCGACATGAGCGGCGGCATGCTCAATGTGGACAGTCGGGTCGCGGCGGACGCGGAGGCCGCCGGTGACACGTACACCACGCTGAAGAAGGGCGTGAAGAAGCCCGCAACGGTCGACGGCATCGGCGACGAGGCATTCAGCTACACCGCAATGGAGAAGCTGCAGGTGGACGGCGGGGACCTCGTGGGGGCGGGCCTCTCCGCGTACACCCTCGCCCTGGTGGTACGCCACGACAACCTCGTCCTGGAGCTCACCTACCAGACCTTCGGCGAACGTACGCCACCCTCCAAGGACCACCGCAAGCTGGAGAAACTCGCCGCGACCACCCTCAGGAACCTCGCCAAAGCCTGACCGCAAGAGCGGTCAGCGGCGACGGAATGCCTGAGCGATCTCTTTCGAGGCATCGAGAACGATCGTGTGGTAGCTGTCGATCCGGGACCCGATGGCCTCGCGAGGCCCGTGACGCCAAGCGTCGCTGCCATAGAACGCTTCCTCCTGCGTGTGATGCTCCTCAAGGGAGGCAAACCCGCGGATCAGGTACGCCTCCTCGTGCCCGTCCTCAGCGACCAGAGACGCCCCGCAGTCCAGCACCTGGATGCCGGCCTGCTCTAGCAACGGCACAGATTCCTCCCGCATCACGCGTACGAACTCGTCACTTGTGCCGGGCTTCGGCCGGTACGTGCGGATCTCGAGAATCACAGATGTCTCCAGTGGTATCAGTCGGCACGGCGTCTCCCGGCTCGCAACAGGACACTACTGACGGACCCCTGACACCCCCTGTCAGCGCCGCCCCGCACGCCTACGACTTGGTGTGAGGGTTTGTGGTCAATCTGCTGCCTCCCGCGTCGGGAGACAGC
>JBOGDG010000163.1:0-6923 GCA_050701655.1 Micromonosporaceae bacterium | reverse complement strand
TCGCCATTGAGTTGCTCACCTCGCGCTGTGCTGGCCCGGGACGGGCCCGAAGATCTGTCGCAGTGCCACCGCGAGTGCCGCGGGATCGTGCCGCGAGCCGGTGCCCGCCTCCGCAACCGGGGCGAGCGCCAGGCGCGCACCCAGCGATTCTGCCGCAAGTCGCACCGGCTCGGGATCGGCTACAGCCAATCCATCTCCAAGAACTACGTCGACATGCAGTTTTGTGACATGTTCGGCGAGCGCCCGAAGGTGGTCGGCAAGCGACAGACCAGCGGTTTCGGGCTCCTCGGCGAGATTGAGAATGACCAGTCGGCGGGCGGGGCTGGCGTCGATCGCCGCGGCCAGCTCCGGCACCAGCAGGTGTGGGATCACGCTGGTGTACCAGGACCCCGGGCCGAACAGCAGCCAGTCGGCATCGGTGACGGCGGCGACCGCTTCGGTGCAGGCCGGCGGCTGCGGCGGGGTCAGCCGGACCTGGCGTACCCGTCCGGCGGTCACCGCCACCTCGTGCTGACCGCGTACCACCACGATCTCTTCCGGCCGGGACCGGTCGGCGCCCGTCACGTCGGCCTCGATGCCCAGCGGCACCCGCGACATCGGCAGCACCCGGCCCGCGGCGCGCAGCATCCGGCCGGCGTGGTCCAGCGCGGTCACCGGGTCGTCGAGCAGCTCCAGCAGCCCGAGCAGCACCAGGTTGCCGACCGGATGCCCGGAGAGCGGGTCGCTGCCGGTGAACCGGTGCTGGAACAGCCGGCCGGACAGCGAGCTGCCGTTGTCGTCGCCCGCCAGCGCGGCGAGTGCCTGCCGCAGGTCACCGGGCGGCAGAATCCCCCGGTCGGCCCGCAGCCGTCCCGAGGAGCCGCCGTTGTCGGCGACCGTCACCACCGCGGTGATCGAGGCGGGAGCCACGGTACGCAGCGCGCGCAGAGTCGCGGACATCCCGTGTCCGCCACCGAAGGCCACCACTCTCATCTCGCTCGCTCACTGCTGAAGGGGAACCGCTCCGACAGGCTACGGCCCACCGGCTCATTCCCGACCTAGATCGCGGTGCTCGGCATGGGCCGCGAGGTTGGCCTCGCGCAGCCGATGGGAGAGCTCCTCGGCGATCGCCACGCTCCGGTGCTTGCCGCCGGTGCACCCTACCGCCACCGTCAGGTAGCGCTTGCCCTCCCGCTCGAAACCGGGCGCGGCGCTGGCCAGCAGCTTCGCGTACGCGGTGAGAAACTCGTCCGCGCCGGGCTGGCTGAGCACGTACTTGCTGACCCCGGGATCCTTCCCCGAGTGCGGCCGCAGCTCAGCCACCCAGTACGGGTTGGGGAGGAACCGCGCGTCGAGCACGAAGTCGGCGTCCGGCGGGAGGCCGTACTTGAAGCCGAAGGAGACCACGGTCAGCCGCAGCCCGTGAGCCTCCGGGTGGGCGAACATCTCCTCCACCCGAGCCCGCAGCTGGTTGACGTTGAGCTGGCTGGTGTCGATCACCACGTCGGCCTGCTCGTGGGCTTCCCGTAGCAGCTCGCGTTCGGCGGTGATGCCGTCCACCAGCCGGCCCCCGGCCTGCAGCGGGTGCGGCCGGCGTACCGACTCGAACCGGCGGATCAGCGCGTCGGTGTCGGCGTCGACGAAGATCACCTTTGGGTGGAAGCCACGTTCGGCGAGGTCGCGTACGGCGCCGGGGAGGTCGGTGGAGAACGCGCGGCTGCGTACGTCGAGCACCATCGCGGTACGCCGTGCCGTACCCCCCGACCGGTACGCCAGCTCCGCCATCGTGACCAGCAGCGCCTGCGGCAGGTTGTCCACCACGTAGTAGCCGACGTTCTCCAGTGCCCGGGCCACCGTCGAGCGACCGCCGCCGGACATCCCGGTGACGATCACCAGCTCCATCGCCGAGCGCGCCGGAGCGGCGGCGTCGGCGGGGCTCACCGGCGCCGCGGGGTCCACCACCTCGGCGGGGCTCACCGGCGCCAGCTCGGCACGGTTGCCGGGCGGATGCCCGGCCTTCGGTTCTGTCACGCTTCCCCCTCGCTGTCGGTGCCGCCGGCACCCCGCTCCGTCGCCGGCCCCCCGGCCAGCGCCGCCACCACCGCCTCAGCGGTTCGCCGTCCGATACCCGGCACGGTGGCGATCTCGTCGATGCTGGCAGCCTTGAGCCGCTTGAGTGACCCGAATTGCTTTAACAACGCCTTACGGCGGTGCTCCCCCAGCCCCGGCACCGCGTCCAGCGCGGACGCGGTCATCCGCCGGGAACGCCGCGCGCGGTGGTACGTGATGGCGAACCGGTGCGCCTCGTCCCGGATCCGTTGCGCCAGATACAGCCCCTCGGAGGTACGCGGCAGCACCACCGGGAAGTCGTCGCCGGGCAGCCACATCTCCTCCCGCGCCTTCGCCAGACCGGACACCGTGATGTCGTCGATGCCGAGCTCGGCGAAGACCCGGGCGGCGGCGTTGACCTGCGGCGCACCGCCGTCGACGATCACCAGCTGCGGCGGGTACGCGAACTTGCGCGGCCGCCCCGTGACGGGGTCGATCCCGGGGCGGGCGTCGGGGGCGCCGTCGATCTCGTCCAGCTCGCCGGTCTCCGCGCGTACCTCCAGGTAACGGTGGAAGCGACGGCGCAGCACCTCCGAGAGCGCCGAGAGATCATCGGTGCTGCCTTTCACCGCGAACCGGCGGTACTCGCTCTTGCGCGGCAACCCGTCCTCGAACACCACCATGCTGGCGACCACGTCGGTGCCGTGGATCTGGGACACGTCGTAGCACTCGATGCGCAGCGGTGCGGTGTCCATGCCGAGCGCGTCGGCGATCTCCTGCAACGCCTGACTGCGCGCGGTGAGGTCGCTGGCGCGCTTCAGCTTGTGCTGCGCCAGTGCCTGCTGCGCGTTGCGGCCCACCGTCTCCATCAGCGACTTCTTGTCGCCGCGCTGCGGCACCCGGAGGCTGACCCGGCTGCCGCGCAGCTCGGAGAGCCACTCGGTGAGCGCCGGCGCGTCCTCCGGCAACGTCGGCACCAGCACCTCCTTCGGGATCACGCCGCCGTTGGTTTCGCCGGAGCCCTCTCCGTACACCTGGGTGCAGAACTGGTGTACGAGATCCGCGGTGGTCAGCTCCTCGACCTTCTCCACCACCCAGCCGCGTTCCCCGCGCACCCGGCCCCCGCGTACGTGGAACACCCGTACCGCCGCCTCGAGGGGGTCCTCGGCGAAGGCGACCACGTCGGCGTCGGTGCCGTCGGCGAGCACCACGGTCTGCTTCTCCATCGCGCGGCGTAGCGCGGCCAGGTCGTCGCGCAGCCGGGCGGCCAGCTCGAAGTCCAGCTCGTCGGCGGCGGCCCGCATCTGCCGGTCCAACCGCCGGATCATGGTGTCGGTACGACCCGCCATGAAGTCGCAGAAGTCCTCCACGATGGCGCGGTGCTCATCGGCGGTGACCCGGCCTACGCACGGGGCGGAGCACTTGCCGATGTACCCGAGCAGGCACGGCCGGTCGATCTGGTGGGCCCGCTTGAACACCCCCGCCGAGCAGGTACGCGCCGGGAAGACCCGCAGCAGCAGGTCGAGAGTCTCGCGGATCGCCCAGGCGTGGGCGTACGGGCCGAAGTAGCGGACGCCCTTGCGTTTCGCGCCGCGCATCACCTGCAGCCGGGGATACTCCTCGTGCAGCGTGACCGCCAGGTACGGGTAGCTCTTGTCGTCGCGGTACCGCACGTTGAACCGCGGGTCGTACTCCTTGATCCAGGAGTACTCCAGCTGCAGCGCCTCCACCTCGGTGCCGACCACCACCCAGTCCACCGCGTTGGCGGTGGAGACCATCTGCTGGGTACGGGCGTGCAGCCCCACGTAGTCGGCGAAGTACGAGTTGAGCCGGCTGCGCAGGCTCTTGGCCTTGCCGACGTAGATCACCCGTCCGCTGGGGTCGCGGAACCGGTAGACCCCTGGTGCGTCGGGGACGGTGCCTGGGGCGGGACGGTAACGCGACGGATCGGGCACGGAACGAGCCTATCCGCGGCGACCGACAGGCCGGCGAGGGTGGGGACGGTCGGTCCCCACCCTCGCCGGGATCAGCCAGAGCGCGTCAGCTAGACGGTGCGTACCCGTACGCCCAGCGCCTCGTCGTACAGGTCGGCGACGCTGAACACGGCGTTGGTGCTGCACTTGCCCTTGTGCGAGCCGTACGCGGTGAAGTTGAACGACCAGCCGCCACCGCTGTCACCACCGATGGTCGAGCCCACGCCGTTCATCCGGACCAGCCGGTTGTTGGTGACACCACTGACGGTGCAGGACCACGAGGTCTGCGCGACGTCCAGGCTGCAGTCCCGGACGTTGGACGAGCGGCCGTACGAGCAGATCGACTCGCCGACGGTGATGTTCGCCCGCGGCTCCACCGCGTTGACGTTACGCAGGTCGGACGAGCTGGCGTAGAACTGCGCCGGCTCGATGTGGGTGGAGGTCTTCCACTCCACGTCGCCCCACTGGCCGCGGTGCTCGGCCTGGTGGGTCAGGGCGTGCACCCCGACGCCCGGCTCCTCGATCTGGTTGATGCCGTCGCAGTGCCCTGCGTCGGTCACGCCGGTGGTGCCGTCGGAGATCCGCTGCACCGACCAGCCGCTGGTGCACTCCCTGACGCCGTCGTCCCGTACCCAGTTGCCGCCGAAGGCGTGCTCGTCGACCGCTACCGACGCGTCGCTGACGGTCAGCCGTACGCCGGACCGCAGGCCGGCTGGCACCCGGGCGAGGGCGTCGGCGCTAGCGGCGCTGACACCCGCGGTACGGGTCACCTCGGCCCGGATCGCCCTCGGGTTGGTGAAGTCGACACCGCTGGACACCGCGTCGAAGCCCTGCGCCACCAGGGCGCGGTGCACCGCGAGCTCACGGGCCTCCAACTCCGCGAACGAGTACGGCTGCCGGTCCACGATCCGGATCGGCGTCTTCGCGGCGGCCACCAGGGACCGGATCTGGGAGTCGGCGGTTCCCTTGATGTAGAGCGACGGGACACCACCGGGACGCTCCGACAGCGCCGAGCCGATGAAGCTGTCGGGACGCTGGGCGGCGACCTGCTCGGCGACCGCGCCGACCGCCTCAGCGGCCCGGTGCTGGGCCAGTGCCTGGGCGTACGTCCAGCCCCGGGTCTTCGCCACCAGTGTCAGGTCGGTGTTCTCGGCGGCGCTGACGGCGCCCCCGGAGGGAGCCGATGCGGAGGCCGCGGGCATCATCGCCAGCAGGAGGCCTGCCGCCGCCACGGGAATCGTGGCAGCACGAACGAAACTGCGAGTCAATCTCATGCCGAACCTTTCTCAATGAACGGACAATTGACTCCGACAGCGGGGCTGGGAATGAGTTACCACACCGACAACCCGCATTCTCCATCGGCCTGACGTGGTGGCCGACCACGTCGGTTGAATGCCGCAGGAGACCCGAGAAATTGCTTTCACGGAGTACGGGATGCCACGGATCGGTAGCTCACTACAGATGCCGGAGAGGCGCGCCGCAGCCTAGAGTATTGACGTAGGGGCACGAGCACAACACCGATTGTCAGCGCGGCGCCGATGACAGGCCGCTCATGTCGGACAAAGCGGGAATCGTAAGATTCGCCCATCTCGGCACCTCTTGATTTCGTTTATCCAGCGAAAACGGATCGCCGTCGTCGCTATGTGCGCGATCCGCAGACAATTACTGGGCACACCAGGTGTCGAATTGTTGCCAGATCGCTTGTCAGAAACCAGCCGGCCAATTCGCCGAATCAGATGTGCTCCATCACCAGAGCGACCCTGGTGCCGGGCCGCAGCGCCTCGTACAGATGCGGTACGTCGCCCGGAAAGCTGGCGTAGTCTCCGGGCCCCAGCTCGACCAGCTCGTCGAGTGGTCCGGTGCGCATCCGCCCCGCCATCACCAGCAGGTGCTCCACGCTGCCCCGGATGTGCGGCTGCGCCCGGCGTGGCGTACCGGGCTCGATCGTCACCACGTACAGGTCGCGGCGCGCACCGGGCGGGCAGGCGGCAAGCAGGGTGCCGGTGAAGCTGGCCTCCTCCGAGGGCACCGTCGGCCCCTCGCCGGCGCGGACCACGCGTACCGGAGGCGTACCCGGTGCCACGAGCTGGCTGAACGGTACGCCGAGCGCCACCCCGAGTGCCCAGAGCGTCTCCACACTCGGGTTGCCGGTGCCCGCCTCCAGCTGGGAGACCGTGGACTTGGCGATCCCGGCCCGCTTGGCGAGCTCCGACAGCGACAGCCCCACCCGTTCCCGCTCCCTGCGGAGCGCCTGGGCGATGACTTCGCGAGGCGACTCCTGGCGCGGCATGTGACCTCCGTGACTCGACGGCCGGTCGGACCCGTAATCACCTTGACGGTGCGGGCCCGGTCTGTTCAGCATATGAGTCTATGCGTTCGATCTGGCGAACAGCCGACTCCGACATCCTCCGCGACGTGGCCGCGCTCGCCGCCGCGGCGGGAGTGGTAGGCGCCTCCTTCGGCGCGATCGCGGTCGGCTCCGGGGTGCCGTGGTGGCTGGCGTCGGCGATGTCGGTGGTGGTCTTCGCCGGCGCGGCACAGTTCACCGTGGTGGCGATCGTGGCGTCCGGCGGCGGCGTGCTGGCGGCGGTGCTGGGTGGCCTGCTGCTCAACGCGCGGCACGTGCCGCTGGGGATCGCGATCGGCGACGTACTGGGCCGGCGCTGGCTCGGCCGGCTGCTCGGCAGCCACCTGATGACCGACGAGTCGGTGGCGTTCGCGCTGGCGCAGACGACCCCGGCGCGGCGCCATACGGCGTACTGGACCACCGGGCTCGCGCTGCTGGCCAGCTGGAACGTCGGCGTGCTGATCGGGGCGTTCGCCGGGCAGGTGATCGGCGACCCGGCCGCACTCGGGCTGGACGCCGCGTTCCCGGCGGCGCTGCTCGCCCTGTTGCTGCCGTCGCTGCGCCACCCCCGGGGC